>LVCQ01000048.1 GCA_001644975.1 Piscirickettsiaceae bacterium NZ-RLO1 | reverse complement strand
CTATAGATTTATTGCCTAAATTGCCAGCACATTCAGTAATTGTTATGGATAATGCGCGTTTTCACAAACGCTCTGATATGATTGAAGCAATTGAAGAGCTAGGGCATACACTTGAGTATTTACCATCTCATAGCCCTGACCTTAACCCGATTGAGAGAAAATGGGCAGAAGCTAAAGCCATTCGAAGAAAGTATCACTGTAGTATCGAAGATCTTTTTTTAGAACATCTACATTATGTCAATTTATAAGGTTTTAGCTATATATCAATAGATTATTTTTTTGGTGGTAATATGTTATAAAGTTACAGGTTCTATCATTCTATGAATGTTTGTGCTAGATTGGTCGGTGGTGCTAAAGAGCACTCTAAAGTTACATTGGTTGCGTTTGAGTCAGTCATTGTTAGGAGATGGCAGATGAAAATTTCATTTAAGGGTGAGCTCATTGATTTTAGAAAATTTCACAGTATTTCTACGAGTGAAACGAGTATTATTTTCCATGGGCAAGATGTGGATAAGCAGATAACCTTAATTGATAAGAGCGCTGATGCGGTGGATGATATCTGCTCAGATATTGTTCTTCAATATTGTCAAGGTGCAAAGCTTGTTTATTTAAAATAGCTTTTTTATTTTATATTAATAATTTAATATAGAGGTGCGCTATGATAATAGGCGCTATATTGTTAGCTGAAGGCGGTTATTATAACCGATCGAGTCTGCAGTCTAATTTATTTCTTATAAATAATATTCTTAATAAGGAAGTCGTTAAAATTAATAATATATTAATTGGTATATTATTGGTTGTTAATATGGAGTTTTACAGTGCATTTAATGTTAAAAATATATTTTTATCAAAAAATAAATTGTAATGGTAAATAAATTTACAATCAAGTTTATATCAGAGTTTAGGGTTTCGATATTTGATATTATCAAATTTAGTGGGCTCTGAATAATTTTAATTTTGATTTCTAAGGAAGTTTTAAACATATTCAATGTAGCTTAGGTGTAAGGAGTATTGGAATTTCTGAGTTTTGGCTTGAAGAGACAGTATAAGAGATGGTATCCATTTTTGATAGTACTAGTGCTCTTTTACTAAAAGTAGTTGATTAATGCGGAGTATAGAGATGAAAAGTACAGATACAGATACATTTTTTGACACATGGCTAGGCGTTGTTGTGGGTGTAATTATTATCGTTACTGTTATTTCTTGGTATTTAGTTAGTATTTTTTACTAATATTAATTAAATTTGGGGCTTTTATTTTAATTGTAGTGTTAAAAGTTCAGTAGCCTAGTTTAGCCTCGAATGATAAGAGACCCGCTTATCATCCTGTTAATTCATTAAGACAGTGGTTCTCTTGCCTTGCTGAACACCATATGCTCTACTGTGATTCTAGTGTGAGGTGGGAGTGGGTATGCGTGAGAATATAGTAAGTGCAGCAAAACGGATTATTATTAAAGTTGGCACATCTTTGCTGGTGAAAGAGAGTAAGCTACAGACTTACTTTGTTACTCATTTAGCTCAGCAAATTGTGCAATTAAGAGCGCTGGGCAAAGAGTGTATTGTTGTGACTTCAGGTGCCGTTGGCTTAGGTGCTGAGTTGAATCATAAAGGCAAAACGCCGAATAGAACAGAACAACAAGCACTTGCGGCGATCGGCCAGAGTCGCTTGATGCAGGCGTATGATCATATTTTTGCTCAAAATGATTTGATGACCGCACAAGTGCTGATTACGCGTGATGATATTCAAAATCGCCATAACTATGTCGCTATTGCCAATACATTAAAGCAGCTGGTTAACTGGCATGTTGTGCCTATTATTAATGAGAATAATGCCATTTCCATTGAAGCGACAGCCATTGGTGATAATGACACGCTAGCTGCATTAATTGCTAGCCAAGCTCAGGCAGATTTATTGGTGTTATTAACCAGTGTGGATGGTTTAATAGATTATAGAACGAATCAGCGGGTTGAGACAGTGACCAATATTGAACAGCAAGCGGCTGAGCTGGTGCGTCAGGAAAAAACAGCGCTGGGTACCGGCGGAATGGCAACGAAACTACAAGCGGCCCGTATCGTCAATGAGTCTGGTATTGCGATGCTAATTGCTGACGGTCAGCAACCTTATGTGCTGACAGAGTTATTACAAGGAGCTAATGTTGGGACATTGTTTTGTCCAAGTAAAAAGAGTTTGTATGGGAAAAAATCATGGATTGCCTTTGGTGCGGATTGTCGGGGTGAGGTTCATATTGATCATGGCGCACAAGTGGCAGTATGTGAGCGGGGTAAAAGCTTATTGGCTTCTGGTGTTGTTCAGGTTGTTTATCATTTCTCAAGAGGGGATACTATTGCTTTGTTTTGTGAAGGGCAGAGAATTGCACGAGGTATCACGCATTATTCATCAACGGAGTTAGAGCAGGTAAAAGGGTGTCAAGTAAGTTATATTGATGAGTTGTTTTCAGGTAAATTACCTGCTGAAGTAATTCACCGCGATAATTTAGCATTATTATAACTTTATTTTAATAAAAAGAGATTTGGTTTCTTATGGAAGAAAATATTAAAAAATTAGCTGAGCAGGCAAAGCAAGCAAGTTACGAGCTTGCCGTGCTAAATTCAGAGATAAAAAATCAAGTATTACAATCTTTGCAGCAACTACTTATTACTAATCAAGAAGTACTGTTAGCTGAAAACCAAAAAGATTTAGCTTATGCGAAGGAAAATTGTAAAAACACTGCATTTATTGATCGATTAACCTTAAATCATGCGCGCATTATGGCAATGGTTGATGCGTTAGGGGTGATTATTGATTTGCCTGAAGTTAACCAGAAAGTGATTGATAGACAAATAATAAATAATGGTTTGATTTTGGAAAAAATATCGACACCAATTGGAGTGATTGCGATGATTTATGAATCACGCCCAAATGTGACGATAGATGCGGCGGCGCTTTGTTTTAAGTCAGGTAATGCGGTTATTTTAAAAGGTGGCAAAGAGGCGATTCATAGTAATCGGGCTTTGTATCGTTTAATTATTAAAGCACTAAAGCAGCATCAGGTGCCAGCGGCTTGTGTCCAATTTGTTGATTATACTGAGCGTGCGGCAACCCATGCGTTATTACAACAAGTGGATTACATTGATGTGGTTATTCCTCGTGGTGGAAAAAATTTGATTAAGGCGATTACAGAGCAAAGTCAGTTGCCAGTGATTAAGCATTTAGATGGAATTTGCCATGTTTATATTGATGCTACTGCGAACATAGATATGGCAGAGAAAATTATCATAAATGCAAAATGTCAGCGCCCTGGCGTATGCAATGCCATGGAAACTTTGTTGATTCATCAAGAGATTGCTAAAAGCGCCTTACCTCGTTTTGCTAACTTGCTAAAAGCACATGGGGTATTATTAAAAGGTTGTGAGCAAAGCTGCAAAATTATTAAAGAAATTATACCGGCAGATGATGCAGATTGGTCGGCTGAATATTTAGATTTAATTTTGTCAATAAAAATTATAAAAAATATTGATCAGGCAATTGCTCATATTAATCAGTATGGCTCTGGGCATTCGGATAGTATCATTACTGAAGATCGTACTTGTGTCGAGCAGTTTTTACAGCAAGTTGATTCAGCGGCTGTATATCACAACGCTTCTACTCGTTTTACTGACGGTGAGGTCTTTGGTAAGGGAGCAGAAATTGGTATTAGCACGGATAAACTTCATGCACGGGGCCCGGTTGGCTTAAATGAGTTAACTAGTTATAAATATATTATTCGAGGAGCAGGACAAATACGAGACTAGTTAGTGGTTGAGTAAGGCAAGCTTGATGCCAAAGCCAATAAATAGGCTGCCACTAATACCTTTGAGCCAGGATGTATTGTGAGAAGAGTTAAATAAGCCTTTAAATCGTTCGGCTAAAGTAACAACTAGGATAAACCAGCTACCGACAATGCTAGCTTGAAGGCTGCCTAAAACTAGACTCTCTTCAAGCAGGCTGTCGTGGTGAATAAATTGTGGGAAAATTGCTAGATAAAATAAAATGACTTTGGGGTTTAATAAGTTAGTTAAAAAACCTTTAATAAAACTGTTACGTAAGTTTGTCGTTGTTTTTTGATTTAATGATGGCGGAGTTGCTTTAAGCTTGCTTTTAAGTGCATTATATAAATTAGTGCTGCCTAGCCAAATCAGGTAAGCGGCGCCCAGCCATTTTAATAGATTAAAAGCAACATTAGATGTAGAAAAAAGGTAGCTTAAACCAAAGGCCGAAACAGATGCATGAATATAGAAAGCTAGTACAATGCCGAGAATATTAGCATAAGCGGGCCTTTTCCCCTGGGTTAGGGATGTTTGTAATATAAGTAATGCATTAGGTCCTGGAATAATTGCCAGGAAGAAAACAAGACTAGCAAACGTTATAATATCTGTTACAGACATAGTTTAGCTCCAGAAAGTGCTAATTATATATTGTTAAATTATTTTGTATTCTAATTTAATTACTCTATGAGCTCAATTTCTCTGTTTGCTATATACAGAGCAAAGTTAAGATGTACTTAAAAATAAGGTGAAACTTTATGTGGTTTCTTAATCCTTTTATTGTAATTTTAGCACTGTCTTCCTGCATTTTTAATGTGTTTTCTAACGCTATATAAATATAGCCAAATAGATATAGTTTAATTATAAATTAAAGGTAAAATGATGAAAAAATTATTTTTTACAATGACTTTCTTATTCAGTCTATTTGGGAGTGCTATCACTGTATCCGTTGCAAGCACTGACTCTTCTTCTTTAACTTCATCATTTAATCAAAGTGATGTTGCTATGCCACCGTTATGGCACCTTTTTCGCCAGTTACAGTTGACAATTCCACAAAGACAGCAATTGATTGGAATTATTCGCGGTCTTAGGGAGAAAAATTACCCTAATATTCAAGAGTATAATCAAAATAATAAAAAACTAATGCGATTAACTCTCAGTGATAACTATCGCAAGAAACATATTGAAAGTATTGTTCATGAGCAAAGTAAGCTTTTTGAAACGATTACATTAAATCAAGCGCATGCGAATAGAAAGATTTATAGCATATTAACTGAGAAACAACAATTACAGCTTAAAGATCATATTACGTTATTGAAATTAATTGATTCTTAATAGTTAATATAATAAAAATTATATACGCAGGAGTGTGGTAGGGGTATGAAAATTTTTGATACGCATAATCATCTTTGGGAATATAACGAAAAATATTTTTCATGGATCAGTGCAGAGATGGGTGTGATAAAACGAGATTTCTCAATTGCTGAATTATGTGAATTATCAACAGCAAATAATGTGGAGTATAATGTATTGGTGCAAGCGATTCCTCAAATATGGGAAACAAAGAAATTGCTTGAGATTGCGAATCAAAGTGATAGGGTCGCAGGTGTTGTTGGTTGGGTGGATGTTGCAAAAGGTGAGGCTATTATTCCAGATTTAACACGTTTGATTGAAGTTAGTAATAAGCTTTGTGGTATTCGTTATATGTCCCAAGGTTTAGCGCCAGAGCATATACTTGAGGATAAATTTATTGAAGGTGTGCACAGCGTTGGTAAGCTTGGTTTAATGTATGAGCTATTAGTTAGTGATAGCCAGTTGGAGCAGGTTGCACAGTTGATTGATGTATGTCCATATGTATTTTTTATTATTAATCACATTGCCAAGCCTGATATTCAGCAAGGAAAGATTAAAACATGGCAAGCATCTATTGAAAAAATTGCTGATTTTCAAAATGTTTATTGTAAGTTATCCGGTATGGTAACAGAAGCAAATTTAAACACATGGCGCCCTAACGATATTTATCCCTATATCGATGTTATTCTGAAGTGTTTTGGTGATACACGGGTGATGTATGGCTCTGATTATCCGGTGTGTTTATTAGCGGCAACATATAAACACGTATTAGACTTAGTGGTTACGTGGATTGATAATAATTCTCAGTTTTCACTTGAAAATATCTTGTTTAATAATGCTCAGTCTATTTATTTAAATAGGCAGTATTAGTATTCATCCTAGTTTACGTTTTGATTTAAGAAACGAGTGTTTTAAGCCAGCTACCGTCTTTAAATTCGATAAATAATGGGATTTTCTCTTGGTTAGTGAGAGCCTTGTTTAAATTAATTAACATAATGTGATACTGATCTTTGTTTAATGTTAGTGATTCATGTGGGTTCAGAGAAATATGATTAAGCTGCTTCATGGTTGAGAGTTCATCATTGGTTTTGTGTAATTGAATAATTTGGGCGACTGGACTGTAAGCGGCAATAATTTCATGATGCTGGTTGCTGTGGTTATTAATAACTGCTGAGATAATTGCATTATCATGTATTTTTAGCTTATCGCTGATTATATGTGCTTTTGTAATAGTGATAACTTGGGCGGCGACTTGGTTTTGGTGTTTTAGTACGGACCGATAATCTTGTGGTGTGTTGGCAAAGCTTATGGTAAGAGTAACACAGAGTGCTATTACCGTTGATAAAGTTACAGTAAAATTTTTGGCTTTATTTAGAATTTTAATCACTAGACTGTCCTTGTTTATTTTATTTATTGCATGCATAGCCTGTATGCTTTGATACTATAACGTGTGGGTTAAAATCAGGTCAAGCGTGGCTTTATTTTTTAAGAAGTTGCTGATTTTATAATAAAAGGCGGCTAGATTTATAAAAATGATAGGGCCAATCCTTTGACCTTGTTATTTCTGATGCTATTAACCGTTATTAAGCCCAATGATATTCCATAGTAAATAAAGCGGTAATGCCATCGGCTGGGTAGTAAGTTAAGCTTGCTGAGTCGGTCCCTGGCATTGCGGGAGAATATAAAGCATAACGAGTGTAGTGCTTATTGAGTAAGTTTTTAATGCTCAGGTTTATAGCGAGTTTGTGCCAGATTTTTCTAAGGTTAATATCCGTGGTAAAGTAGCCTGCCATTTTAGGCGCTTGGTTAGCTAAATCGTTGGCGGCATAAAAACTACTATAATGATTCTCTATAATATTAAAACTCCAGTTTTTTGGCCATTGATAGGTTAATCCCAAGCTGGTGCTGACTGGTGAGACTGTAGGGACTTGTTTACCTGAATAAGTGCCTGAGCTAAAGCGTGCACGAACTAAGCTTGCTTGAGTATTTAAGGTGAGACGATCGTTAATTGCTAGTTGATTATACAGGTCTAAGCCGATGCGCCGGGTGGGTGGTAGGTTTGATATAGAACCAAATGGACCGGCATTGGGGTCATAACTAAGTTCATTATTAAGGTCCAAGCGATAAAGCCCTAGTTCAAATTTATGCGCACCACGATGCCATTTGAGCCCAGTTTCATAGGAGATGCCTGTTTGCATTTGCACTGGGTTAATCTCTGTTGTTGTTGGTGCCCACAGCCTATCTTTGCCGTTAACAAAGCGATAATTGGTATCACGACGCAAATAAAACTCGAGCGCATTCGTTTGCTGCCAAATGAGACCTTGCTCATTGGCGAAAAAATGATTATGGGTAGAACTGCTTTTAACTGTTGTGTTGGCATTCATCCATTGATTGGCATAACGAGCACCTAGAATAAGATCTAGTTTATTGATAATAGGTAATTTAGTTCGGCTATAAATATCAGCAACTTTGTCATTTGCTTGTGCACTTTGTATACTGTTTGAGAGCGTTTGGGCATTGTTTTTTTGTAGATCAATACCCGCACTAAAAAGGTTTAAATAAGAGATATTATTTTGTAATAGAAGACTACTTTGATTGGTTTCTGTGGGGGTTGTACCTCTAAACATGCCAGTAATTTTATTGTATAACAGCATGGCTTGGCTATTCCATTGCCAAGTGGGATTAATCATTAATTGGTTGGTTGCATAAAGAACATGGCCTTGTGTGGTGCTGTTGGGCATGGCAGGAGTAACAGGAGTATTGCTGCCCCAGGTCAGTGCATCTTGGTTTTCGATATAATTACGGTAAGAGAGCCAGTTCAAACTGGCACTATCATTATCACTGATATAGTCAACTTTTGCATTAATATTATAATTTTTTTGAGTTTTGTCTTGATCATGACTAATATTTGCAAAAGCACCGCCTAAACTAACACCTATATCAGAAGGGTAACGCTCACTGTAGAAAAAATTGGTTTGGCTTTGATCGCGGTTACCTAGGCTTAATCCCGTATATAGTTCACGTTTGCCTGGAATGTGTGTTGTTAAATTAACGACACCACCAACGGCTTGGCTGCCGTATAAGCTGCCATAACTGCCAGGAATAAGATTAATAGTATTGATATTTTGAATCATGATTGTATTGAGGTTTGGGCCTATATTGGTGAAGCTGGTGAAAGGTAGGCCATCGATATGTAGTAGTGAGTTGCTATTCGCATTATCACCAAAGCCGTGAATAGCGATGGCGGTTTGATCTTGCTGCCCTGAGCTGGTTTTTATTTGGACTAGGCTTTGTTGACTTAAAAAGCTAGTGACTGAAGATGCACCTTGTTCTTGAATATTTTTTTGGCTAAAAGTAACATTTGTGCCAGTGTTGTTAGTATTTTTATTGGGTGCATGAGCACTACTGATATTTAAGGTTGGTAAAACCAGAGTTTGGCTGTAATTATCAGTTATAAAGCATAGACTAGGTATGATCAATGTAGAGAGTATTTTGATTTTGGTTTTTATTGATCTTTTTGATCTTTTTTGTTTGGCTATATTAAGTTGAATAGGCTTTAGCATTGACATTTTTCCGCGTTGATAGTTAAATCAGTGGCAGGCAATATATCACTCAGGTCAGGAGAAAGTAAATGTCTCTATCTAGAAAAAAGTTAATTAAAAGCTTATTTATTACCCCTAGTAAAAAACGTGCTTCGACTAAGTTTATTGAAGTAAATAAACCATCCAGCCTTAATAGAGGTGAAGCGACCTGCATGTCTAATTGCAGTGGCAATTGTCAGAGCTAAATTGTGTCATTAGATTATATCAACAAGTTAGATTTAGATTATATTTGTCATGCAATGTGCTCAGAGTTTTATCCATTGCCGCAATGGCAATGGCAGAGTGTTAAAACTTGTGAAAAACTCTATAAGCGGTTTTTATATTTATTAACAAAATACCGTGGCAAAGAAACTTTGGTGCCAACCAAAGAAATTGACGAGTTTTGGCATAATCATATCTTATATACCAAGCGTTATATGGAAGATTGTCAGGCGTTAGTCGGTGGTTATATTCACCATCACCCCGCTGACCCAGAACATGATGATCTGGATGCGTTGGCACAAGCCTTTGAGGTAACACAAGAGCTATATCTCAAAGAGTTTGGTGAGCCATTGCAAGTATTGTTACGAGATGGTCTTGAAGAGGTCGTCTGAGCGGTTAGGTGGCAGTGAGTTTAAACTAACATCAGTTCCCGCACTAGAAGTTGATGGTTTAACTAAAATTTATGATAAAAAGCATTGTGCTTTAGAGCAAGTAAGCTTTGCGATAGCACAAGGTGGTTTTTATGCCTTACTCGGTCCGAATGGTGCGGGAAAATCAACATTAATTAATATTATCACCGGTTTGATTAGTAAAAGCGCGGGATCTGTACGCCTTTTTGGTTATGAGCTGTATCCAGGCGGTCACCCTCAGGTGAAAGAGCTCATTGGTTTGGTACCACAAGAGTTTAATTTTAATCCGTTTGAAACAGTTGAGCACATTCTCTACACACAAGCGGGTTATTACGGTTTATCAAGAAAGAAAGTTCAAGATAAAATTGAGTATTATCTAAAAAAATTAGGACTGTGGGAGAAGCGTCAGCAGCGTGCACGGCATTTATCTGGTGGTATGAAACGACGTTTAATGATTGCTCGAGCCTTATTGCATGCACCTCAATTGTTAATTTTGGATGAACCGACCGCAGGTGTTGATGTTGAGTTGCGGCGATTGATGTGGGATTTTCTTCGGGAGCTTAATGCACAAGGCATGACGATTATCCTGACCTCACATTATTTTGAGGAAGTAGAATGTTTGTGTCGCAATATTATTATTCTTAACAAAGGTAAATTAATAGAAAATAAGCCGATTAATGATTTGTTCGATGTGTTTTTTATCAAGGCAGAAAAAAATAATTTTATCCTGGAGCTAAAAGAGCCATTGACACTGCCGGGGGATCAAATAGAGCTTAAGCCATTTGAGTTGACTAATATTGATGATCGACACTGCCGGGTTTCTTTGTCTCCACACCAAGGGCAAACAATGAGTCAATTACTTGCTTTGTTAGCTGAGCAAGGCGTAGTTGTGGTTAATGTTAGCAATGAGTCTCGTCATACTAAGATGCTTGAAACTATTTTTATTAATTTGACTCAAAAAGAGAATAAAAATAACGATGTTGGCTAGAAAATCCAAATCACTTATTGCCGCGAAGACGGTCATCGGTCAAGAAATTAGAAAGATTAAGCAGGTGTGGATACAGGCGTTATGTCCTACGATAATTAGCACTGTGCTTTACTTTATTGTCTTTGGACAGCTCATCGGCGCGCATACAAAAATTATCCATCACTTAACTTATTTAGAGTTTATTACTCCAGGACTTATGATGATGGCAATGATTATTGCAGCATATGATGCTAGCGTGTCGACGATTTTTTTAAGTCGTTATAATAAATCAATTGAAGAAATTTTAGTGTCCTCAATGTCTGTTAGAAACATGGTGCTTTCACAGATGATCGCCGGTATGCTAAGAGGGCTATTAATCGGGTTGATTGTTTTTATAATTAGTCTATTTTTTATCAAATTTTATATTAAAAATATAATGCTGGTGATTATTACATCAATATTATCTTGTTTAGTGTTTTCTTTAATTGGCATGATAACCGGGGTTTATATTAAGGGTTTTGACCAAATCAGCATTATCCCGTTATTTTTTATCCGGCCTTTAACTTATTTGGGTGGGTTATTTTACCCACTCGCTAATTTGCCGCTCTTTTGGTATAAGTTGGCGCTGTTTAATCCACTGGTTTATTTAACTGATGGTTATCGGCAACTATTTTTTTATCAAGTGGATCGTTCTAGCGTTGTGCCTTGGTTGATATTAACACTATTTTTATTGTCTGGCTTATTTTACTATCTTGTTTGTTTATTAATTAAGAACAAGAGGAACCTTATTCGTTAGTTTCTTGATTATAGCCTGCCTACTCTTTAACTCTCGGTGATTTTTTTCAGGATAAAGTCTATATTGATGGCTTGGATATAATAAAGCGGGTGCTGATTTATACTTTTTGTAAAGTTTGATCTTGCCAATGTGTAGATGGTTGAGCTTTATGGGGGTTCGCCGTAAAATGGCAAAAAAACGTTTTTGAGGGTGATTATGAAGCACGTAGCAACAGCTTCTGCAGTGGTAGGTTTAGCGATGGTGGTAGCAGGGTCATTGTCTTTTGCGGCAACTGCGGTGAATGGTGATGACATTAAAAGCTTAGAAGCAAAAATTGCCGACCAGGAAAAAGCCCTTGCCAACAGCCAGCAACAACTTGCGACAATGAAAGCCGCACTCATCAAATCAGGTGAGTTACCGGCTGAAGCGCCTGAGCAATCAGCTGATCGCGCTAGCAAGGGTGCCAATAGTAGCACTGTGAACCAAAGTGATAGAGAACCTACTGAAAAACAGGCCAATAATATTCAAGCGGCTGCACCTTTGTCTACGACCGCAGCTCCAGCAGCGGTTGCTGTTAGTCGCTGGAAAGGCACGAGCTTGGGGTTGGGAGCGACGATTAATACTGGGGATAATTCCTCACAAAAGTTAAATGGCGTGCTTAATCTAAAGTATACTACTTTGCCTTGGGAATATAGTGCAAAGGTGGATCCGCAGTATCAGCATTCGAGTGATCAAGGGGTGAGTACGAGTAAATACAATGTTATTTTAGCAGCAAATTATTATTTTTCACCGAAAAATTTTATTTATAATAACTTTACTTATACGTATGATAAATTCGATGGTAATGATTATTATTGGAACTATTCATCAGGGTATGGTCGCACTCTATATCAAGGCCCAGAAGTAACAATCACCGGACAAATTGGCCCCGGTTATGTGCAGCGTAAAATTCAAGATAGTGGTGAGGTTCAGCGTTTATTGTCTTTAAATACAATGGGCAGATTAGATTGGCAAATTAATGATAAAACGGTATTTAGTCAGATCTTAACGCCGGTGTATACGACTGATTTGACGACAGTAACGACTTCAACAGCGTTAACGACGCAGTTAATTGGTAATTTAGGTTTACAGGTGCAGTTTGATACTAAGTATCTGTCAAATGTTACGAGTAGCGCCCGCCGCTTTACGACGACAACGAGTTTGAACTTGTTGTATTCTTTTGCTTAAGTTTATTATATTTTACTCGCTGTCTGTGTCTTTAAAACTGATCAGTGGCAGCGGGTTGTCAGCATCATTGAGATGATCTTGAATAAAGTGTTTGATAATGTCTTTCCAGGTGAGTATGCCACACAAGCTGTTATCTTCATCTAGAACGGGCAAGCAGGAAACATCTTTTTGTAAAATGCGTTTTGCTGCTATTTCTATGCTCTCATTGGCCTGCGTGCAAATGGGGTGACGTGTCATAATTTGGTGGGCTAAGCGGTTGGCGGTATCTGTATCACGATTTTGCTCGGCTGCAGTTCCCCAGTAAGGGCTTAAGGCCATGACAATGTCACTGTCGGAGATTAGGCCTGCGAGGTGGTTGTCATGGACAATAGGTAGATGGTGTATATTCTTACTTTTGAAAAAGCTATAGATTTCGCCGATGGTGCTATCCATATGGCCGGTGATCACGGGGCTAGTCATAATGTCTTTTACTATTGTCATCGACTTTCGCTCTTAATCTTAATCTCACTTAGCGTATTATGGCTGTGCTTAAATTAGATCATCACGATCTAATTATGTTTTAAAGCATAGTTAATATTTACTGTTTTAGTTGAATATATTTAGTCATTAATAAAAAATATTAATTTAATGTATTGAATTATAGTTAATAACTATTTGAAGGGAGAGGCTTGGTTTAGCCTTGATTAACATTGGATCAATGAAGATTAAAAGATTAGTTGAGAGGGTTAATAGAGAGATGAATTGAGGGTGGGTGAGGGAGGTGTGAGCAAAATAAATGATTATCTTGCTCTTTTTTTATTTTGTTAATTTTAGCTTTAACTTAAATTTTGAGTTTGCTCGATTGCTGAGCCAATATAGCTCGCTGGTGTGAGTGCTGTTAGCTCTGTTTTGACCGTGTCCGGTAAGTCAAGTTGGTTGATAAATTGGTGCATATCTTCAAGGGTAATGCGGCGCCCACGAGTGAGTTCTTTGAGTTGTTCATAAGGATTAGCAAGACCATAGCGTCGCATGACCGTCTGTACTGCTTCACCTAAAACTTCAATGTTACTATTTAAGTCAGCGAGTAATGTCTCTTCATTAATTTGCAGCTTATGCAAACCTTTGAGGGTGGCTTGGTAGCTGATTAAACTATGAGCAAACCCTACACCGATATTACGCAATACTGTAGAATCCGTAAGGTCACGTTGCCAGCGAGAAATGGGTAATTTATGGGCAAAGTGTTCGAGTAATGCATTGGCAATACCTAAATTACCTTCTGAGTTTTCAAAATCTATGGGATTAACTTTATGTGGCATCGTGGATGAGCCCACTTCGCCGGCAATGGTTTTTTGTTTAAAATAATTGAAAGCAATATAGCCCCAGACATCGCGATCAAAGTCGATCAAAATGGTATTAAAGCGGCTGATGGCATGAAATAACTCGGCAATATAGTCATGCGGTTCTATTTGCGTTGTATATGGATTTTGTTCAAGGCCGAGTGTGGCGATAAAGTCTTTGGCAAAACCAGCCCAATCAACTGTTGGATAAGCGGCCAGGTGGGCATTATAATTACCCACAGCACCGTTGATTTTGCCTAGTAATGCGACGGATTGGGCTTGCTCAAGTTGGCGTGATAGGCGATAAGCAGAGTTTGCTAGCTCTTTCCCCATGGTGCTCGGAGACGCCGGTTGACCATGTGTGCGTGATAATAGCGGGATATGCTGAAATTCTTTTGCTAATACTTTGATTTTATTTATCACTTCTTCCATATGTGGGAAGATCGATTGCTTGCAGGCATCTTTGAGCATCAATGCATAAGCGAGATTATTAATATCTTCTGAGGTGCAGGCAAAGTGGGTCCACTCGATTAAATGCGCTGTTTCTTCATGGGCTTCTAAGCGCTCTTTAATATAGTACTCAACCGCTTTAACATCATGATTAGTCGTACTTTCAATTCTTTTGACTCTTTCAGCCGCATTGATATCAAAATCTTCGATAATGCGATTGAGCAACGTTGTTGCTGTTGGGTTAAGAGGTTTGATCTCACTAATTTCAGTGTGGTTGGCTAATTTCTCTAACCAGCGTACTTCAACGACTGTGCGGTAATAAATTAAGCCATATTCACTAAAGATATGACGTAAAGGTTCAACTTTACTGGCATAGCGGCCATCAACGGGGGAAATTGCAGTCAGTGTGGATAATTGCATCGCATCCTCTCAAGGGCATTTGTACTCACTTAATAACGCGCTTATATTACTGTGGTCTTTCTGGTTTTGCAAAGTATTAGCAAGAAAGGCTCAGTTAGCGAGTAGTGTGAGTCTTGTCTAACTATATTAGATTGCTCGCGTGTCTAGTGGGCTTTTTTGATCAATATTTTGATAACGAGATATTTTTTTAAATTAATTTGAAACAAGACTTGAATTAGATTTTATTGCCCTTATTTAATTAATGTGGAGGCCAGAATGGATCCACAATATATAAACAATTTTACTTGCTTTATGAGGAGTAATTCATATGAGTAACTTTAATTTATCCCCTTTATTTCGTACCTCTGTTGGTTTTGATCGTATTTTAGATATGATGGGTGATTTAACTGAGCGTCAACCGGCGAGTTATCCGCCTTATAATATTGAAATGTTGGCCGAAAATAAATATCAAATCACCATGGCGATTGCTGGTTTCTCTCGGGAAAATATTGATATTCAGCAAGAGCAAAATAGTTTAATTGTCACAGGTAAATTGCCCTGTGAAGGTGTTACTAAAGAGCGTAAATTTTTACACAAAGGTATTGCTGAGCGCGCATTTAAACAAGAATTCCAGTTGGAAGACCATGTTAAAGTCACCGGTGCTGAATTAGAACATGGTTTATTATACATTAATTTAGTGCGTGAAATTCCAGAGGCGATGAAACCGCGAAAAATTGTCATTAGTTCACAAGATCAGGCTCATAGTCAGATGAAAGCCGTAGATAAAAAAATGGCGTAGACTACTATTTTAATAGTTGATGAAATAAATTTAATTTTTGGCCAGTATTTTGCTGGCTTTTTTATTTATCTATGTTCGATATAATTTTATTATATGTTTTTAAAGAATATTATTTCAGTTGTTTGATTTGCTAGGAGATTTTATTGAAATTTAACGTAATGTTTGGTTTTTTTTAAAAAAACAGCGTGTAAAATAACTTGATAGATTAGTAGAGTGGAACCTCGTATTTTTTGGTAATTTAAGGCGAGGTTAAAAGGTATGGCTGTAACAGAACAACATTTGCAGGGTTTGTTGGCTGCGGGAGCAGAAGAGCAGAAGAAGTATCGTCAACAATTTAGTCTACTTAAAAATAAATTGCTTGAGCTTAAGGGTGTAGATGGGCAGAACAAAAGAGAGATTAAAGACGCGAATAATATGGCTGAGCTTTGTCACTTTTGTGGCATTTACTCCCATGTAAAACATAAACTGTTCATAGAGTTAAATAACGGGCAACACTTTGATGTGTTAAAAAAAATAGTAAGACCCTTAGGTGGTTTTGTGCGCCCTGATGATATTGTTGCGTGTGGAAAAAATATACCAGAGTTTGCAGCATCTTCGACTGATTTGCAGGAATACCTAGGCTTACTCTCCCCAGAAGATGAAGATAAAATATACTTAGAGCAGCTTGATAAGCTTAAAATTAGACTATCTGCATCTGACCTTATTGATGATGTGACTAAAGGCTTGATTGAAGATTGCAATGGCCTATCCCAGCTTTGTAAGCTTTGTTTTTTTGCTGGGAATGAGGATGTTCTTTTATCTGAATTAAACAAAAAGAAAGATTTTTATTTATTGGTAGAGTCTTTTGGCTCTTCAAAAGGAACTTTATCTGTTGACGATGTTTATAAGCGAGGTTGTAGAGCAAAGGGAAGTGAATTGACGATTGCACTGTATAAATTTATATATGATCGACAGGTTAGAAACCTTATATATTCTCTCTCATTATCTCGTTATTCCTTAGATACCCAACGTAAATCAAATGCTGTTTCGTATTGTCAGAGTATGGCCGATGTTTGTAGATTAGCTTCTTTTAAAGATCCTTATGATCCTTACGAGCCTGATAGTTTAGTTTCACTCGTCTGCAAATTAGAAAAGTCAGATTATGACTTATTAGCAGCAGAGGTTGGTGGTGCCTCAACTGCATCGATTTGTGCCTATGCTGATCAGAATCAAGGTTCTCGCAAGCAAGGTCTTAAAAGTTTTGTTGAGCAATTACAGCGTGAAGCGATTGACCCGGTAGAAATTTTTTTAGCTAAAAGTATTAGGGAGCTAGAAAGATATGCTAATAATCAATCAAAGCCCAGCCGTTGGGATTCTTCACATGCAGCTAGGCGTCAATTTGCCCAAGAGAAAGCAAATAGATTAAGAGAAATGCTCGATTTTTGTCGGAGTATGAATGGAGCAGCAGGGGAAATAAACGAGTTACAGACGGTTTTTATTATGCCGATTGTAACCGAGTCTCCGAGCTTCTTAGAGAGTGCAAAAGAGCAGTTTGGTCGAAGAAGTTTACGAGGGCTAGGAGCTGTTTTAAAACAATTTGAAAAGAATCGCCAGGCCCTATGCTTATCCACTAGTGTAGCCGAATTGCTGGAGAGAGGCCATGAAGAGGATTTACAGCAAGTCAGCTTATTACAAAGTGGCCGTTCGAGTTTTCAAACTGCCGAAGCTGTTAGGCCAGTGATGAACGAGGATACTCAGCGCCAACCGGCGACCTTCGTTCCCTTTGAGGTCAGAGCCTCTGAGCCTGGGGCGTGAATGTTATTAAGGTTATATTTAAAGAGACTTATTGGGGTGTGTAGCATGTTCATGCGGTTAGGGTTATAGTGGTGTTGCCTTGCTTATACATATTTTAATATTTTATCTCTAAAATAAAGAGTTTGTTCTTGCTGTTCTAGCGAATGGATGTTTGTAGTGCTCACTATTTTACAAAAACCTAAGATAATATCTTTGTTTTTTTGAAAAATTAACATATGAATAAATTTTTTAGGTAAGTAAGGTGAGTGTTAAAACTTTTTAATTAGTGGAAAGGGATTATAGGGATATGGCAACAACAGAGCGTGATGTACGTCAGCAGATGCATTCTTTAGATAGTTATCTTAGAGAGTCTAGAGAGCTTAATGCATTGAAAGCTCGATTATCTGAGTCTGATCTGGTTGATGAAGAAATACAAGGGCAGCTATCTGGTTGCGAAAATATGGATGCTATATGCCGGGTTTTTAGCCGCTCTATTCAAGGCTCTGAAGTGTTGCTATATCTGTTAAATGAGAGCGCTGAGTTTGATTTTTTGGCGCAAACATTTGGGCGTAGAAGAAAGCCGGTGTTTGCTGGAGATATTTATGCGCGCGCTCAAGGTAAAATGCAGCTTGAAATATATGAGTTGCGCTGGCTTTTTAACTCAGATCAGCATAGACCGCAAGATTTGCCTAAAGGTATAGCTAAAACAATTGATGAAGATGCGGATGTGAATTATGAGCAGTTTGTCCGCTTGAAGTTGCGGCTTGCCAGAATGGCCGGGATTGATCCGAAGATCAAGGAAGCGCTTAATTATTGTCGGCATATGAGTGATTTATGCCAGGTTTTTTCTAGCGCTGATGCTGAGAGTTTGAGCGTTTTTCTAGGTCAGCTTAATAGTAGCAGAGAGGATTTTTACTTATTAGCGAATCAGCTGCGGCCCTATCCGCTAAGAAGTTTTATACGTCCTCATGATATTCATCGATATGCCAGACTCTTTCAGCCAGCAGCAGAGCTGTTTAAGTTTCAGTTTGAAGCGCTGAAAGCTACATTAAGTGCGTCTGATCTTATAAGTCATGATGTCAGGAGTATGCTGCCACTTTGCACAGATATGCTGCAGCTATGTAAGCTTTTTTCTGGTGTAGGTTCTGCTGCAGCCGAGGATTTTAGGTTTTTATTATCTCAGCTCAATGATGAGCAAAGTTTTGGTATTTTGGCGAAGAGGATTAAATCTGCGGCAGGCCCACTTGTCTCTGAAGATCTGCATATTTATAGTGCAAGTGTGCGTTTACCTGTTGATTTGGATGAATTTCTGCATCGCAAACAGTTCGAATGGCTCAAGGGGCGACTTGCTATTTATGGGGCGATAGATCGAGATGTTCGTGAGGCTTTTGACTACTGTACTGATATGCACCAGTTATGTCGGTTTTGTTTGAATGCAGGTCCTGAGGCTTTTGGTGTGCTTTTAGAACAGCTTAATCGGCCACGTGAATTTGATGTGTTGGCGAAGAGAGTTAAATTTTCAATGGGTCAGATTACTCCTGAAGATCTTCAACGTGTTTGTGTTGATATTGATGTCATTGCATTGCCAGGTGAATTATATCAGGTTTTATACGCGCAACAGTTTAAAAAGCTTAAAGTTGCACTGGCACCGTTGCTTTATTCACACACAGGCGCTGAAGAAACGGCAAAAGCGATTCCGTTTTGTAATGACTTGCCTGAACTTTGCCGGTTACTTTCTTTGAAAGGTGGAAAAAAAACTGCTGAGCAGGATTATTTGGCAGTATTAGCTCACATACTACAGGATGTTGGTTTTGATTTGTTGGCCCGAGGTGTTGGTGGTTCACCACAAGCTCAAGTTGGGGTTGAATTACTAACTATTTGTGCTGGTTCAAGTCAATACTCTGCTGAGCTTAGTCTTGAGAGAGTGGTTGTAGGCTTAAAGCAAGAAGTGGCACATCCCGTCGATGCTTTTTTGCGAAACAGTATCGCTGCTTTTGAAAAATATGGTAATAGTCAGGTAGAAGCATCATCTTGGTCTTTTGAGACGCGGGCGAGTCAAGATGGTCGGCGTCAATTTGCAAAAGATCAGGCGGCGCGTTTTAGGGAGATATTGCTGTCTTTTGGACAATTATTAGGCAGTCCAGAAGACATAGAGAGGCAAAAATTGGCCGCTGTTCGGGATATTTCACAAGCAAAAGATAACCCGATTATTGAAGCAGCAAAAGCACAGCACAGCAGAACATTTGGGTTGACCGGTGGACTAAAGGTTGCAATACAAGCGTTTAAAAAAAATTGTCAGGATTTAGATCAATCTAAAAGAATGAAGGGGCTTTTGCCGACTCTTGGCAGGGAAAGCCGATCAAGCACGGGTAGTTTTCAAACGACAAGAGTGATGCAGGCTCAGGCTGCAAGCCAAGAAAGTGATCGTCATCAGCCTGCTTTTGAGGTGGGCGCAGGGAGGGATAGTGGGTTGTGAAGTTGGGTGATTTATAATGCTCCCGAGTTTTCAGACAGAATAGTTTAACGATCGCTGCGAGCCAAGGAGTGCAAAGCAC
>LVCQ01000047.1 GCA_001644975.1 Piscirickettsiaceae bacterium NZ-RLO1 | reverse complement strand
GTTAAATACATATCTTTTAAATAAAGAATAAAACATATAAAGTAATGTTGAAATCATATTAAAACTAAAAATATATCACCCATCCAACAGCAGCACATTTACAGCCACATAATTTCCACCGACAAAAAATATAATATTTTATAAAAACAAGTAATAAATCATATATATAACCACAGATAAAAAAATAAAAAATAATGAATAAAATTAACAAATACAACACCATGCTAACATTACATAAACTAAAACCTTAAAAACATCGATTTTTTATGTATGTATTGTTTATTTTTTTAGTGGAATGATGATAGTACATCACCTTTCCCTGGAGGATCATCACATGCCACAGATGACTTTTGAAAGTTTACCCCATACTCAAAAAGCTATTGTAGTACAACTAGCAGCTAATGTTGCTACATACGCCAATGAAAACCCTGACTCTTTCCTGGGGTTCCAGTTTGCTAGTGTCCTCGGTAAAGAAAAAAATAAATACTTTTCAGCAACTTTCTTACATGACAAAGATGGAGAAGAAGTAGAAGCTCGGTCTATCCTTCAACAAATGAAAGATTTTGAAAAACTGAAAACTGATATAAGCTATGCAGGTTATGAGAGCGATGATGGCGAAGATGAAGCAAGTGATCAGGATCACGAGAGAGAAAAAAGAGATCACCATCGGCGTGAGCACACGCATGCTAAATCTACTGAGTCTAGAGCTCTGGCCCCATTAAATTTATCTAAATTTAAAAATTTAGCTGACTTAGCTCTGGCAGTAATCGACTTTGAGCACGGCAAACATGGAGAAAATTTTTATAAAACAGTTGCCCAGCCTCTCCTTCAATCTTTAAGAAAAGCCATAAAAAAAGAAGATGAAGCACTAGATTTCCTTGTAATAGGAGCAGACAAAAGACTTAAACAGCAATTATCTCAAGCAATCTCTGACTTAGAGCAAGCTCATGAAAGATTAAAACAGTTACAAACAGCTCATAGAGCTTTACAAGCAAAGCAAGCAATACAAGAAGGTGCACAGCAGCAACAAGCGACAGAACTAGCAGGAATTAACGCTCAACTAACCCAAGCTCAAGCAACAGTAACACAAGCTAATCAAACTTTAAAAGCAGAACTAACCACCACTCAAGAGCAACTAGAACAAGCTCAAGCAACAGCAGCTGAAGCGCAAGAAAAAGCCAGAAGCCTAGGGGCAGAAAAAGATGCCCAAGCAGCAGAGTTTGAGCATCAATTAACACTATCTAAAAGCGAAACAGAACAAGAAAGAGAAAAGTCTGCTCGCTTACAACAAAGGTTGGAACCACTAGAAGCTGAGTCTTCTCACCTACACGAAGAAAATAGCGCTTTGCGAGCTGAAGTAACAAAGCTGACTCAAGCTCAAGCAGCATCGCAAGCTAAAATAGACGATTTAGATCACCAGTTAACCCAAGAGCGAACTACATCCGCAAGTCTAAGAAAACAAGTACAGGCCCAAACAGCTGAATTGGCTCAACTACATAAAACTAATGCAGATTTATGCCAACAAGCAACCGCTGCAAAAGCAGAATCTGGAGACTTAAAACATAGCTTAACCTTAGTTAAGGGTGAGTTAGCTCAAGCCAGAGCAACACAACAAGAAACAACAGCTGAATTAGAACAAGCTCAAGCAAGCCTAAGAGAGGAACAAGAAAAGTCTAGAAAATTAGGAGAAGAAAAAGAAGCATGGACAACAGAATCCACTCAACTACGTGAAACTAATGAGGGCCTAAAACAAAAATTAGATGCAGATGGACAAACTCATACAAGCACCCACCAACAGCTAATCCAAGCCCAAAGAGAACTAAAGCAAGTTAGAGCCGCTTTAAAAGCTGAAAAAGCTAATCGCTCCCAACTGCAAGAACTTCTAATTCGTGCAATGCCCCAAGCAATGAATGATGCAAAGGGTGTTAAGGGCGATTTCGCCAAACATGCATTAAAGGAAGTCAAGAAAGGCCCACTAAAAAAAGAAATATTACAAGACATCGTGAGCAGATTAATTGTGAACACAGGTTGGTTTTGGAACTCCACAACAGGTGAAGAGCTTCTTAAATCAATCAAAGTAAATAAAGATCTGGCAGATGAGTTGGGAGTTGTAGTAGATAGTAATACAAAACAAAGTGACTTAAGGAAACAATTAGGTACGCCTAAATATTCAGGAAAGGCCAAAAAGTTATTCTTTAACTGGGAAGCTATCCAACAAGAACATAAAAATCAAGAAGCTCATCAACCAGCTGCAGAATCACCCAGAGCATGAACAAGATAATAAACAGCAGCCCTTTAAAAGCTTATCAAAGGGCTGTTTTTTATTTTTCAATTTTAATTAAATCTAATAATAATTGATTAACTTTACGTGAATAATAAATCAGGCTATAAAATCTCTCAATCTCACGATAATCCTGAATAATACCTTCTTGACTTAACTTAGCAACTTTACAGCGTATCTGATAGCGTAAATCATCTAAAGACTGCCCCTCTGAATCTAGTTTTTTACCTTGCAAAAATTGGTGTAATAACGTGGTATTTTCCCTAATAATTACTTTTACTTGATAAAGCTCATTTTCAAACTGAACACACAAGGGGCTCGGCTCTTTTTTTAATAGCTCTAAAATATTTGTTAAATAATGAAATAATACATCAAAGCCAGCTTGGTAGGCTTGCACCTCCTCTCGCTTTTCCCGAGAAAAAGCCAATTCAAATTTAACAAAATTTTGTCGACCCTTTAACTGCTGCCAGCTTGTGTATAACGTTTCATGCCACTGCGTTAATGATGTTTGACGCTCTTCAGATGGCATAACCAAACATGAAAATACATCATCAATAAAATCTTCAGCCTTATCTAACATGCATAGGTAATGATCAGCAACGTTTTTCTGGCTTTTTATAGGAAACACCAGCCCTGAAACAATAACCACGATAATCGCACCTATGAGCGTTTCATAAGAGCGCACAATAAACCAATGAACATCCCAATAACTTAATAAAGCAAACAAAAACACCACAATTGTGGTAATAAAAAAACTCGACCAAGCATAAGAAATTGCTAAAAAATAAACAAAAAACCCGACACTCAACAATAAAAAAATAATCAGTATTGTCGGGTGATGCTTTAATAGTAAGTAGTATAATGCAGTTGCAACTATACCACCCACTAAGGTCATCCCCATGCGCTCGCTGGCTTTTTTTACACTTTCGCCAAAACTACTTGAGATTAACATGATGACCGTTAATGTTGCCCAAAGCGCCCGATCCAATGGAAAAATATATGCTAAAAGTAGTGTTATCACTACCGCAGATGATGCTTGTATCGCTTGCCGTGTTGCGTTATTCACATTCTTTCTCCCATAGTGCAAGTGTCTCAATCACACGTTCCATGCCTAATGAGAAATTAAAAATATGCACAGAATCAGGAAGTGTTAAATCAATCTCAAATGGATATTGCCTAAATTGCTCATATTGCTGCTTTAACACACTTAAGCTTGTTATACATAGATTCATCTGCTGAACTTTAGATGATCTTAATACCGTAATAAAACACTCCATGACTTTAGCAATATAGCTAAACGTCTCATCAGAAACCTGATGAGACTTTAAAAGCTGTCCACAGCTTTCAAAAAGCATGGCAAATGTTTTAGCAAGACGGTAATGATAATTACAAAAATTTTCTAACTGATCATCCCTTTCTAATAGCAAAAACTCATTAAGCACACGTAGATTGTCACTATGTAAACTTAAAACGACCTTAGTATAATTACGCTGTAACTCAAAAAACAATCTATTTTCTGATTTATCTTTTACACTCATTAAAAATGAGTTAGATATTTTTCCTGAAACATCAAATAAAATTTTCATATTACTTTGAATTTGCTTTCTGTCATCAATTGGAAAAATAAAGAAAATTAAAACTAACGCCACCACTGCAGCAACAGCAAAAGCCAGCCATAGCGCTAATAATGGCGGTTTTGGCATCATCTCAATCACTAGGTACAATAAAATAACAAAGAGAGGAGGAAGAAAAAATCGTCCACCAAAGCGCCTTAAAAAAAATGCAATAAACACCAGTACAACAAATACAGTGCCACTTAGCCATGGGATGCTATACAGTGTCAGTGCAAGCGTTGCAACAACAGCCATCGCAATAGCAGAATAAAGCACAGTAAAAAACTGCTCCTGATAACTACGACCAAAGCGTAATAGCGATAAAAAACTGCCAACAATTGCCCCAATCAATTGCGCATAAGCATCCACTTTACTCAAAAGCAACCAGGTTACAATAACAATTAAGAGTGTTTTAATCGCTTGAATCAACTGATTCTGGCGTTGATGCCACCATAAACTCAAACGCCCAATGCTGTATTTTATCTCAACCATTCTGCCTCACTACTCAGCTAAACAAGTCAAATAAGCCAAAATTATTTAGTCTGACCTACCCTATCATCAACCTATAATCATTTCAGGTATACTAACACATAAGGAGATAAATTTAATTTCAGCTCAAAGTAAGGAATAAGGAGATACTTATGAAAAAAAACCATCATTTCAAAAAAACCATATCCAATCTAGTCATGACATTATCACTCACAGCAACAGCCTCTTATGCAGCAATATATAACCCGACCAGCTCCAACTTAAGCGTTGCCTACGGGCCATGTCATAGCGGTAATGAAAAAGAATTAAAAAACTTCATAAATATTTTAATGTATTTAGGCTGTACAAGCTTGACAAAACCTCCCTGGACTTTGCTAAAAAACACAGCATGCAAGTGCTGCTTGGGACGACCAATAGCCTTGCAAAATCATTTGCAACCTCAAACCAAAACCATGCAACGAATATCAGTAATTATTTACAAAAAATATCAAGCTATCTCTCAAGTGGCACAATTAAAGTGATTATTCTTGGTAATGAGCCCTTAAATCAGCCACTATTTGCCAACCCCACCGGCGGTCCAGACATGCAAACCGCCATTAATAATCTTTATAGTGCACTTAAAAAACAAGGCTATAACCTTCCTGTAACAATTAACGTTGCCGATGATACCTATTGGGGAGGTGCTTTTGATCCAAGGCTAAACAATAATATACTCCCAGCTATCAATCAGCAAACCCATCCGATTTTTTATGTGGATTTATACCCATTCTTCGCCAACAACAATACTGATACTTACCGTCTAGATGCCAATAAATTACTGAATGATATGTACATGGGAGGTACATCTAACACCGGCTGGGTTCCAGCCATGCAGAACAAATTCCCTAATATCAGCGTACTTATCGCCGAAACTGGTTGGGCCTCTGCCGGCGGCAATCCACCCAGTGGCGCTGTTGCCAGTCAAACCAATGAGTCAACCTATGTCAATAGTGTTGCAACCTGGGCTAAAAACAACCATTACCCAACCACACTTTTTATGATGTATGACCGGCCCAGCTGCAAAGGCACCAATTGGG
Source organism: Piscirickettsiaceae bacterium NZ-RLO1 (assembly GCA_001644975.1). Lineage (GTDB taxonomy): Bacteria > Pseudomonadota > Gammaproteobacteria > Piscirickettsiales > Piscirickettsiaceae > Piscirickettsia. The sequence continues at coordinate 14,722 of LVCQ01000047.1, read as the reverse complement.
AGGGTCATTTTGGCTTAATGAAAGATGCGAGCACAGCCAAACAGCATGTCACTATCCCCAGTGGCAAATAATCAACTATAGCACGGTATTGCTGGCATTTTTTTATAAATCATGACAATGAGTAGCTATTTTATTCAAAAATGTCAGCACTGCCAACACCAAAATAAATAAAAAAATCAATTGAAATTATATTTATTTAAAAAATAAATAATATTTAAAATACTAAAAAACTATTTATTTAAATTTTTTATAATTTTTAGGATTACAGATTTTATGTAATTGATATAAAAATAAATTATGCAAGCATAGTGGTCTACACTAAAAAAGGCAAAGCGTATGAAGAATGAAATTTTAGAATTATTAGACGTAGAAGATATTTGGATCGCATTGCAAAAAGAAAGTGATAATCTAGATATTTCTAGTAAAGCATTTTTTTCTAAATTTAATGAAGATAGCTTAAATACCAAACAAGCTATAGAAGATTTTCAGCGTGATTCTGCATATTTTTATAATACCATAGGAAAAAAAGTTTGCTTCACTATATTAAATGTAAAAAATAGTGCAGAATCTGTGAGTGTCTATTCTTTTTGGTTAATGCTTGCAAAGCAAGCCTTTAAAGATAAAAATTTTGAAGTTAGTCTCAGTATTATCAGTGCATTAAATAGTCCAGAAATATCTGAAATTTTTGGTGAGGGAGGTTTAGCTCATTCACTGCTCGAGGCTTCATTATTAACAGACAAGGTAAAACTCGATCGCATATTCTCATTTGAAAGAAATTTTAAAGCCCTTAGAGATCATCGTAATAGTTTAGAAACACCCTTTTATGGTCCTCTTTTATTATTAGCCAAAGATATAGAGTATCTAAGAGTAAATATAGGAAGACCACCTGAAAATAAATTACTTACACCAGATACAGTAGAAAAAATAAAGTCAGATTTTAAGATGTTTTTAGAACAAACACAAGACTGTAGCACTGAAGCAATCGCATATTTCGAGCCTTACAATCAGCCTCAGGATATAGCAAGTGCCTCTGCAAAGCTGCAAGAATTGCTGAGGCTACAACAATTTTTACAAAAGCTACAGGAAAAAGATTGCAAAGGCGCTGAGAAAGAGAGTCCTTTTAATAACTGCAAAACACTAAAAGAGTTTTGCTTTGAAGTCTCAGTTTGCATTGGCAATTTATCTTTTACACCATTAATGCGCAACCAATTAATTGAATTGCTGAATCATTCTGAACAGCTTTATTTTAAAGAAAAAATCTGCCCAAATGGTGGCAAAGTATGCATGAAAGATATACGTGAATATGCTTTGCATGGTGATGAATTTGGCTATGTTGGCAGCCAAAGCATACTGCTGCCAAACCAAAAGGATATAGCAAATAAAAAATTTTTTAAGTACGTCTATCGTGACAGAGTCGCACCTTCGTCGATGATATTTCATAATCAAAGCCAAGCTGAAAACGCGGCAAGGACAGCAGAAACACCACCTTCCCACAACCAATAACTATAACGTAATAAGTATAAGCTACGTAGCCTAAGACAAGGAAAGGTCTTAGAGTCGTCTAAGAATGTAATCGTATTCTTAATCCGTGACTATGCTGGGCAACTAAACTATGTTAGATTGTTAGTATTTCTTACACTAAATACCCATTATACAGTCAATTATCTTATGCCGATTAAAAAACACCTGCCCCCATTAAATGCACTAAAAGTTTTTGATGTTGCATCTGAGCTACTTAATTTTTCACGCACGGGTGAAGAGCTTAATATGACCCATTCAGCCGTCAGTCAACATATCAAACGCCTCGAAGGCTATCTTGCGAAAACCTTATTTTTACGAAAACCCGGTAATCGTCTTGCTCTTACTGAAGAAGGCCAGCGCTATGCTGAACATATTCATAAGTCCTTGCGCATTATTAATGATGCTACGATTGAACTGACCCAAGATCAACACGCCACCGTTATTCATTTAAATCTCTCATCAAGCATGGCAACGTACTGGCTGATCCCGCGCTTAGCAGACTTTCAAGCCTCATCATCCGGCTTTGAACTACGCTTAGCAACTCCATTACGACCCAACTCATTGCAGTTTAATGACATCGATGCGGCCATTCAGTATAACTCACAAGATCACCAAAAAGACTATTGCAGCGACTTTCTCTTACAAGACCGCCTGGTTCCAGTATGCAGCCCAGTACTCTTTCCAGATCTACAAGCAATTAAATTAAGTGCAAACTTACTGATTGATCAATATCCCTTTATTAATATTCGCCACACCGTACGCACCAATGACTTAGAAAACTGGTGCCAACACTACCAATGTTCAGTGCCTCAAATCGAAGAACGCTTAATCTTTGAGCATACCATTCAAGGTATTCAAGCCGCTCTTAATGGCCTCGGCATTTTAGTCACTCACCTGCCACTGGTTGCAAACTTGCTTAAATTAGGCCATTTAATTATTCCCACACAAGAAACAGTTCCAGGCATTCATGACCTGTATCTAACCTATCCTAATAATTACTTAACACGCAATAAAGTCGCACCGCTGCGTCAATGGCTACTTAAAACAGCGCAAGAATTTATCGACGAAGTGCCCAAATCACTACTGAAAAATAACCCTTAAAGTAAGCTGAACATAATTCATTATGCAAATCACCGATATCACTCAGCGCTTGCAAAATGCAGGATTCTCTTGCCGCCCAAGCCAACAACGCATGATTCAAGCGGTTGCTGCCAGCATCCATCACCGTTATATTTTACTCTGTGAAGGTGGGACCGGCATTGGTAAAAGTTTTGGCTATCTGTTAGGTGCACTATCACAAGCACAGACAAAAAAGCACACATTAATTATTGCAACAGCAACCATTCAGCTAATGGAGCAATTAGCCAATAAAGATATTCCCCAGGTTAAAAAATTACTCGGTCTTTCTTTAAATATAGAAATCGCCAAAGGACGCCGACGCTATATTTGTCATCACAAATTTTATGCACTTGATGATTTACTGATGTTAGAGCGCTTAACACCTTTGCATAATGCCTTAGAAAAAGAAAACTGGTCTGGCGACAGAGATAGCTTAAACATTAAAATTGATGATGACTTATGGCAAAAAATATCCACCGATCGAGCAGGTTGTTTAAATCATCGTTGTCATTTTTTTAAAGAATGTGCTTTTTTCAGTGCGCGTGAACGCCAAAAATCCGCTGATATTATTATTACTAACCATGCAACCTTACTCGCAGACATTTGGCTCGGCCTTGGTAAAATTCTTCCTGAGCCTGAAAAATCAATTTATATCATCGATGAAGCCCATCACCTTCCCGAACAATCGATTAATAGCTTAGCTCAAGAACTTTCCCTGCATTCAAGCAAGGAATATATCCAAGAAACAAAACAACTACTATTAAAGTGCAAGCCCCTTTTTGATGACCCTCCAAAAAGTTTCTTCAGCGCCTTTGAGCTCAGCGAGCAAATTATCGACCGATTAACTTCATTGAAAAAAATTCTACAACTTAACTTTAAAGATCGTGCGACAGGAAAAGAATGGGTTTTCTTAGATGATTTCCCAAAAAGCCTAACCGAAGAATTCAATCACCTAGCCAGCTTAACACGAATCTGTCTCACACAAGTTTCATTATTTGCCGACTACTTTGAAAGTACACATATTGATTCTTTAGAAAAGAAGCAGCAATATCAAGGTCGCTTAGAATTTATTATTAGTATGCTAGAGACCATGCTAACAATCTGGCAACACTTCCCTAACAAAGAAGATAACCAAGGTGCCCGACAAGCGCGATGGATTACCTTAAAGCAAAACAAAGAACAAGACGATTATCGGTTTCACCTAAGTTTGATTGACACCAGTCACAAACTTGCTGAGCTATTCTGGCAACGGGCACCTGAAGCCATTACCCTATGTTCGGCCACACTTAAAATATCAGGTCAATTTCAGCACTTTGCCCGAAAAATCGGCCTACATTTACAAAATAGCCATACCGTCAAATCAATCAGCTGCCCTTCACCCTTTGCCTATGCGCAATCCCAACTGATTATTCCAAAACTAAAGTCAGCACCAACGCATACCAATGATCAACATTTGCAAGAGTTTCAAACATTTTTAAAAGCACTATTACAAGAGTTTAGTCAAGGCTGCCTGGTACTATTTACCAGTCAAAAGAGTCTAGAAAACACCTTTACCATGCTACCTAAGGGCTTACAAAATAAAGTAACCTGCCAAGGTGACCTACCTAAACAGCAATTGATTAAAAAATTTAAGCACTCCGTTGACCAAGGAAAACCCCATGCGCTCTTTGGTTTGCAATCACTCGCCGAAGGCTTAGATCTGCCTGGTCATTACTGTAAAACACTCATTATTCAAAAAATTCCATTTGCGATGCCAAACACCCCACAAGCACAAACGCGTGAGCATGCTCTAAAGTTACAAAACAAAAATGCATTTATCGAACATACTCTACCTGAAGCTCACTTAAGGTTAATTCAATGGACAGGCAGGCTGATTCGTACTGAATCAGACCAGGGCAAGTTGGTGCTTTTCGATGACCGTATTATTTACAAAGCTTACGGTAAAAAACTCCTAGCCTCCTTACCCGCATTTGAAGTCCATCATCCAACCTCATGGCAAGAAACTGTTGAGCTAGTGATTTAAAGCTTACTCATCACTTAATAAGGTGCCCTCATTTTTTTAGAACTAATAACTATTAACTATAAAGAGGGTAAAGATCACAAAAATACGAAGTGCAATTAAGCCAGTAGCTGATCAAATTGCTTAAAAATTCGTATAATCTCCTGCCCCCTCACCCCTTGAGCCTGCAGACCTGCTTCTGCCATCGGCGCAATATTAGGCGCTAAAGGCAAATTTCCACCTGCTTCTACAAGCACCTTCATTCGCGGTAAAAAAATCCACTGCACCCATTGACTAAAATGCAGTGTATCCACACAAAAGGGCTCTTGGCTTGATAATGCGCTCTTGCAAGGTGTCTCTGCCTCCCAAAGGAGTTGCTCGCGCAAGGTTTTTTCTAATTCTAGCAACACGCTCGCAATCGCTATACCGGTAGTTTGATTCATTATTTTTATCAACTCACTAAAAAATTAAAAAAATTTCCAAATACATTATAAAGTTGTTGACTTCTATTTCAAAATCCGCATAATAGGTCCTCGTTGCAGGGCGAAAGCCTGGCAATATAGCCAAGTGCGAGTGTGGCGGAATTGGTAGACGCGCTGGATTTAGGTTCCAGTGGGGCGACCCGTGAGAGTTCGAGTCTCTCCTCTCGTACCATCTTTATCTCTTATCCTGAGATTGTCATTCCCATAAATATAATACCCAATTATCTTTATTTTAGCCAAATATCAAAACTATGCCCCCAGCTTCCAAACAAATAGAACCAACTCGATTTATTTAAATTACTTTCTGAATTTTAGCACTCTAGTTAAGTAATATATACAAATAAAAAAGAGCACTCATGAGTGCTCATTATATAAAAGCAGTAGCTTTAATTGCTTAAAGTACAGTCTCTTTTAATGCTTTAAGCGCTGTAACCTTCACAGTCGTGCGGGCAGGCTTCGCTGGAACGTGAATTTCTTCACCATTAAATGGACTGATAATCGTACGTGCTTTTGTTGCAGCCTTCTTAGAACGACGGATTTTTACACCCACTTCTGGAATAGTAAACTCACCAGAACCACGCTTTTTCATATGGCGAGAAATCAAAATGCGTAAGCTTTCGAAAACTTGCAACACATCTTTTTTCGGCAACCCCGTCTCCTCAGCAATGCTGTTAACGACTTGGATTTTAGTCATACGTTCTGTAATTGCAGAGAACTTTGCCTTACGGCTAGCAGTAGGTGCTGCTGGCTTTGTTGCGGCTGCTTTTTTTCTTGGCATCACAATACCCTTTCATTATTTACTTGTCCTAAGATTTATAAGTCATTTTCCATACAAATGCAACAAAATTCATACAATTATTTAATATTAATAATCTGCAGTTAGAAAATTAACTCAGTTTAAGCTGCTAGCCACCAAAAAACAGCCCAATTAATAAATTAGCAATCACGCTTTATCTCTAAACTTATACTCCTCTTATTTCAAAAACCGATTCCATTTTGACACCTAAAATAAATAATACCTTCACCATAAAACTCAATATTTTTTATTATTACTGTTTTCTAAATACCAATTAACAGTAAATATAATTAAAATAAATTCACTGCTACTTTTATAATTTATCCATGACCTAATTATTATTTTTCTGTCGAAATAACTTGCCAACGACCATCCGGTTGTCGGCATGCAGTGCCATAAATCTCTTGCTCCTGCCCCGCAATCATCGCCTTTTGCTGGAACTCCCGACAATATTGCTGGCGATGCTCTTGCTTATTGTAACGCTGGTAAGTGCGCACTGGCTCAACACTATAGCGATTGCCTGTATCCGGATTACGCCAACGTGTCACTTGCCCTGTTTTTACCTTTTCTAAGCTCTGGTTCAGCTTTACTTTATCCTGCTGATCCATCGATTGACCGATTTTAGAACCAATTAATCCACCCAAAACAGCACCACCAATGGCCATTGCAACTCGACCACTACCTTTACCAAACAACTGGCCAGCAACACCGCCAACAACAGCCCCAGTCGCAGCTCCAACTTCTTGACGACTAAAGTCCTGGGCACAACCAGCTAAAAACACACTAATAATAATTAAACTACTACCTTGTAAACATCCTCTGTTCATTATTTCCCTCGCTAATAGCAAATATAAAAGCCTAAAACCCGAAGTCCAAGACCCAAGAAAACATTAATTAAGCTATAATTAATTCTACTATATAATTATAGTGTAGCCAGAGCATCTTCCAAATGCTTCACACCAACAATTTCAATACCGTTGATTTTTTGTTTAGGGCAATTTGCAAAAGGTACAATTGCCTGTGTAAAGCCATGTTTGGCCGCCTCTTTAATCCGCTCTAATCCTCGTTGCACTGGGCGAATCTCTCCAGACAAACCAACTTCACCAAAAATAATTAATTCCTGTGACAACGCTTTTCCTCGCAAACTAGAAACACAGGCAAGTAATAAAGCTAAATCCGCAGCAGTCTCGGTAATTTTCATACCTCCAACCACATTAATAAATACATCCTGGTCATAACTGGCAATACCACCATGACGATTTAATACCGCCAGCAACATAGCTAAACGCTGCTGATCTAACCCAACTGCAATTCGCCTTGGATTTGACGAATGGGACTCATCAACTAAAGCCTGTACTTCAACTAATAACGGGCGCGTTCCTTCCCAAGCGACCATCACCACACTCCCTGGCTGCAAGTCTTCATAACGTGATAAAAAAATTGCTGAAGGGTTACTCACGGTTTTTAGCCCAGTTTCTGTCATGGCAAAAATACCCAATTCATTCGCTGCACCAAAACGATTTTTAACCGCCCGTAATAAACGAAAACGACTGTCTTGCTCACCTTCAAAATAAAGCACAGTATCAACCATATGCTCTAATACCCGAGGACCGGCAAGTGCCCCTTCTTTAGTCACATGACCTACTAAAAATAAACACGTCCCAGTGTGTTTTGCAAATTGCGTCAATATTGCCGCACTTTCTCTAACCTGTGCCACACCTCCAGGAGCCGACTGTAGACTTTCAGTGAAAATTGTTTGAATAGAATCGACAATAAGCACTTTTGGCTGCTCTATTTCCGCCGCTTTTAAAATACGTTCAACTTGGGTTTCTGCTAACAATCTCAAATCAACATCCTGAGACAATCCCAAGCGTTTCGACCTTAAAGTTACTTGCTCAAGCGATTCTTCACCCGTAACATAAAGCACCTTGCCAAACTGTGTGCAATTTACAGAAGTCTGTAATAATAGCGTTGATTTACCGATTCCAGGATCACCCCCTAATAAAATGACAGCCCCATGGACTAACCCCCCACCAAGCACCCGATCAAATTCACAAATTCCAACAGGCTGGCGACTAATTTGTTCCGGTGTGATTTCACTTAAACGCTTCACTTTAGGTGCATCAATACCAGCAAATCCTGCAAAACGCTGACTACGCCCTGGCCGACTTGGCAGCACCTCTTTTACTTCACTTAAGCTATTCCATTGCTGGCAATGCGGGCACTGGCCTAACCATTTTTTTGCAATACCTCCACAATCACTACAAACATATTGGTTTTTTTGCTTGCTCATACTATGCTTGGCCTTCTAAGCTATTTTTTTATATAGTTAAATTAAAATTATCATCAAGGTAAAAATCAACAATCATGGTAAAATACCAACCCTACCCACAAGGATCGATTATATCATGCTAAGCCTTGCTGTTATTACCACTGCCTATCTTGCTCAACAACCCTTACTGTCAGCACCAACATCCAAAATACAGATAAATGCAGCCTATTCACAAAGCATACAAGCAATCAAGCAAAAATTTATAATAAAAATCACTCAAAGCGAAGAAACAATTAATCAAAGCATTCTACAAAAACGCCAATATATTCTTAGCTTAATACAGAAAAAAAGCTTATCAAGGCAGGAAATCACTCAACTTCAAGCTCTAGCTAAACAATACAAGCTTAACAACCTAAACTTTAAACATCCACAAGACTTCAACGTGTTATTAAAGCGTGTTGACATTATTCCAAATGCTCTCATTACCGCACAAGCGATTAACGAATCAAATTGGGGACGGTCACGTTTTGCTATAGAAGGCAATAATTTTTTCGGCATGCGTTGCCATTATCCAGGATGTGGTATTATTCCCAAAGCACGTCCAGCTAACAACCATTGGGAAGTTGCCAGCTATTCATCAATGACTGCATCAGTTCGTGCCTACATACATACACTAAATACACATAGCGCTTATCAAGCACTGCGTGATTTACGTGCACACATGCGTGCGAATCATCAAGACATATCCGCCTTTAAGCTCGCAGAAGGCTTAACTGCCTATTCTATTAAAGGAACTAGATACGTTCAGCTCATTCAAACAATTATCACGCGCTATTTATCAAAAGACAGCACCACTCAGAGCGCTTAAATGTTAACTCTAAATATAAATCACCCTATTCTTGCCATATATAAGGTGCACGTAGTGGCATATTACAAACTAACTCATAGGCAATAGTTCCGACATGACGCGCGATCTCTTCAACGGGTAAATCCTGCCCCCATACCGTCACAGCGTCCCCAACACCTGCACTTTGACACTTTCTTAAGTCAATGGCAATCATATCCATGGAAACGCGCCCAATCAATGCACAACGCTGACCTCGAACCAAAAATGGCGTACCACTTGGTGCAAGCCTTGGATAGCCATCCCCATAGCCTAAAGAAAGAATACCAACTTGCATATCTTCAGGGCACTGCCAAGTTGCCCCATAGCCAACACTCTCACCTTGACGCAACTGCTTTACGCTGATTAACCGAGAAACCACATGCATCACCGGTTGTAACTCCAGATCTGACCCACTTTTATCAGCAAATGGTGAAATACCATACAACATAATCCCCGGACGTACCCAATCATACCGTTCATGGCTAAAATTAAAAATTGCAGCAGAATTCACACAAGAATATGGACCAGGAAATTTTTTTCTTACTTGCTGAAAAGCCGAAATTTGTCTGCTATTTAATTGATGGTAAGGTTCATCAGCACAAGCAAAATGACTCATTAACCCCAACTGTCCTACCTTATTACTTTTCTTTAAACTTAAATAAATAGCACTTAAATAGTCCAAACATCTCCCTAATGTACAATCAAAACCCAGTCGTCCCATTCCTGTATCAAGCTTTAGCCAAACATCAACTGGCTTTGCAACCAGAGTATGATGGTGCAACCAATCGACTTGCTCTTGACAATGAATGACGATGCTAAGGTTATAGTTTTCAACCAACCTTAGCTCTTCAGGACTAAACACGCCTTCCATCAACACAATCGATGAGCAAATGCCTTGCTCTCGCAGCCGTATCGCCTCTTCAATCGCAGCAACACCAAAACCGTCGACTTCTTTATCTAAATACTTTGCGACTTCAAAACTATGCCCATAACCATAGGCTTTAACCATGGCTAAAATTTTACTATTCGGCGCTTTTTCACGGACTTTCTTTAAATTATGCAATAATGCAGACCGACTTAATAGCACACGTGTTGCTCGCCCCATAGGCCCCTTCTCTCCTTAAGCGTTCTTATTCATTATTGATACGCTTCAAAGCCTTCTTCATTTAAGGGCGAATAATTATCAAAGCGTGTATAACGGCCTTGAAAGGTTAAACGCACAGTGCCAATCGGTCCATTCCTTTGTTTACCGATAATAATCTCAGCAATCCCTTTATCTTGACTCTCTGGATTATACACTTCATCACGGTATACGAACATAATCAAGTCGGCATCTTGCTCTATCGCACCTGACTCACGCAGGTCACTCATCACAGGACGTTTATCTGCACGCTGCTCCAAACTTCGATTAAGCTGAGAAAGCGCAATCACCGGTACATTTAACTCTTTTGCTAATGCTTTTAATGAGCGTGAAATCACTGAAATTTCCGCCGTTCGATTATCTTCACCAGGCACTTGCATCAACTGTAAATAATCAATAATAATCATGCTCAAGCCTCCTTGCTCACGTGCCAAGCGACGCGCACGTGCACGCAACTCTGCAGGACTTAAGCTTCCTTGATCATCAATAAATAAGTTATTACGCTCATTAAGCATAGTCATCGCATTGGTTAATTTTGGCCAATCTTCATCTTCCAGCTGCCCCGAACGCAACTTACTTTGATCAATACGCCCTTGTGAAGACAATACACGAAAAATTAATGATTCAGACGGCATTTCCATACTAAAAACCAGCACAGGCTTATCATGGTGAAGCGCGGCATATTCGGCAATATTCATCGCGAACGTCGTCTTACCCATCGAAGGCCGCCCAGCAACAATCACCAAATCCGACGCTTGCAGCCCTAGGGTCATTTTATCTAAATCATCAAAACCAGAAGAAACACCAGTAATCGCATTCCCTGAATGAAACAACTCATCGATACGATCTAAGACATTTGGAAAAATACTGCGAATCGATTCAGGGCCGGTCTGCTCTTTCGCCCCTGATTCGGCAATTGCAAAAACTTTACTCTCAGCCTCATCAAGCAATTCATCACTACTGCGCCCTTCGGGCAAAAAAGCACTATCTGCAATGCCATTAGCCACTTCAATCAGTTTTCGCAATACTGCTCGTTCGTGCACAATATGCGCATAATGCGTAATATTTACCGTGCTTGGTGTGTTTTTTGCCAACTCTCCCAAGTAAGCCAAACCACCAATTTTTTCTAACTCACCTTTAGATTCTAAGGCATCAGATACCGTAATCACATCAATCGGCTGGTTAAGGTCGGTTAAGCTCTGAATCTCTTCAAAAATAAAACGGTGTTCTGGTCGGTAAAAATCCCCAACAGCCACAAGACTCACAACCTTATCCCACGCCCCCTGATCCAATAACAACCCCCCTAAAACAGACTGCTCAGCCTCTATAGAATGAGGTGGTACCTTCAAGTCAGCCACTTCTAGCGCTGCAGACTGAGATTTAGGTTGGTATTTTTTTAATTTTTGTTTCGCTTTCATCATTGCATTATATCAGGCACTTTTAAATATATTCTATTCGTCTTGATTCTTGCTCTTTATCCAGGCTTTATCTCTGTTTATTCCTTCAGCTTAAACTATATTATTATTAACATGCCTTAATTACACAAGAGGCCCAATCATGGGCCTAATGTTTCTTAGCGTAATGTATGTGTGTAACGCTTAGCGCTATATCAAGGCAGCCTCTTAGCTTGCTGCAATGACACTCACTTTTACAGTCACTTCAACGTCACTGTGCAAGTGTAGCTCAACGTCATATTCACCAACTTGGCGAATTGAACTTTCAGATAAACGAATATCTTGGCGTGAAATTTCAATACCTTTTTCAGCCAAAGCAACCGCAATATCTGCAGTACCGATCGAACCGAACAGCTTACCTTCATCACCTGCTTTTGCAGCAACCGTAATTACTGCAAGCTCAGTTACTGTTGCTGCACACTTTTGTGCTTCAGCCAGTTTCTCTTGAGCTAAGCGCTCGATTTCTGCACGACGCGCTTCAAACTCTTTCAAGTTAGCGGCGGTTGCAGGAACGGCTTTACCTGTAGGAATTAAAAAGTTACGCGCATAGCCTGACTTGACAACCACTTGCTCGCCAAGATCACCTAAATTACGGACTTTTTCTTTTAAGATAATTTGCATGTAGGCGCTCCTTACTGATGACGGTCAGTATATGGCAATAGGGCAACAAAACGTGCACGCTTAATTGCTGTTGCCAATTGACGCTGATAACGCGCACGCGTACCGGTGATACGACTAGGCACGATTTTGCCACTTTCAGTTACATAGTTACGCAACATTGCAGTATCTTTATAATCAATTTCTTTGATATCTTCTGCTGTGAAACGGCAGAATTTACGACGACGATAATTAAATGACATCTGGATCATCTCCTTAAGTAAAAAAACATTCTCTCTGGGTTAATCTTCTTTAGTCTTCAGCTTTCGCTAACAGAGAAGGCTCAGTGATTGCATTTTCACGACGAAGAACAAGATGACGTAATACCGCATCATTATAACGAAATGCATCTTCAAGCTCGATACGAGCTTCTTCACCACACTCAATGTTCATCAACACGTAGTGGGCTTTGTGTAGCTTGTTAATAGGATAAGCAAGCTGACGACGTCCCCAATCTTCAAGGCGATGGATTTTACCTTGATGCGTTGTCTCTATGTTTGCACGATAGCGCTCAAGCATAGAAGGGACCTGTTCACTCTGATCAGGGTGAACCATAAATACGACTTCATAGTGACGCATTATTTGATACTCCTTATGGCTAAAAGCCTTTTACATTAAACGTAATAAGGCAAGGAGGCCTCATTAAGAGGACAGATTATACCGAAGCTAAGCAAAAACCTCAACTAGAAAAACAACCTAGATAACCTAAGGTAAAACTAACTAAATTAAATTCAGAACTAAACTCACCGACTAAACTCACCTTAAGAACTAGTAGGACTGACTTAAGGGCTTGAAAGTGCTTGATTAAATAAACGTAATAGTCCTTTACCTTTAAAGTTATCGCGGAAACACACATATAAGGGAATTTTAGTTTCTAATAAACGTGAGTTCATAATCAACTTATTAATTAATAAGCTATTATTTTCTTTCTGTAACCGAGCCAAGACACTCGGGTCTATCACCGCCAAATCAATTTTTTTAGCGGCCAGCGCAGCAATATTTGCAGCATCATCTGGAAAGTCAATCACAGAAAGCAATCCTTGAGCTAAAGCCCAGTCAAAAGCTTCACTGTTATAGTAACCTTTAACTACACCAATACGATAACCGCTCAAGTCTGCTAAGCGTGTCCACTGCACTTTATCTGTTGGGCGCTCAGCAAAACCAAGCGAACTAAAGCCAATCGGCAATGATGCTATGCCCTTGCGTGCTTTACAGCCATAGGCAGGGAAAAATGCCACCCCACCATCACTAAATTTAATCACACGCTCCCAGCTCATAAATTGGATTTTGGCATTCATCCCCATTTTTTTCAGTGTTTCTTTAACTTTGATGCTTATTTTACCAAGGCCAGGGGCAGATTTGCTCGTATAGGGAGGCCATTCACTCGCATTCAATTTAATTGTATTCGCATAGCTACAACTCAATCCTAATAGTAAAAGAGCTGGTATGAGGTCCGATAATTGCCTATTCATCCTTATTATCCTCTTTTTTCTTTGCCAACTGCCAATCACGTAAACCCCACTCAGCCTAACAGCTTACAACCGGTTTTACATTTATAAAAAAACAAGGCAGACTAAAATCTGCTCCCAGGCTTGATTACTTAAACAGAGAATACCATCCCCATGCAGCAAACAGAACATTATTCACTCTTAGATAAACAACTTTACGCCTTACTCGAAGGCTCCAGGCACTGGCTAACGAATAGCAGCCAACTCAGTGCATTTATATTTCAGCAGATTAAAACATTAAACTGGGTTGGCTTTTACTGGTTTAACTCCAATAAAGAACAATTAGAATTAGGCAGCTTTCAGGGCAATCCCGCCTGTAACCCGATTCCTTTAGGCAAAGGCGTCTGTGGCACGTGTGCGCTTAGCCAAAACACACAACGCATCAACGATGTTACTTGCTTAGATAACCATATTACCTGCGATCCTAACTCACGCTCAGAGCTGGTCATCCCTATAATTAAACATAACCAGTTCTATGGTGTGCTTGATCTTGACTCGCCTATACCACACCGTTTTAGTGAAGCGGATGAACAAGGGATCTCACAGTTATTAGAACAGTTTTGCCAATCAACAGACCTCATGCCCTTAGCAACGCTTTTTTGAAAAGAAAATTGCTACTAAGAAGCCCTCGCAAGCACAATATAGACCCTAATAATGACCTTAAAGGTATATAAACAAACAGGGCTAGAATAGATATTCTAGAATAACCTTATTGACATTGATAAAGGACTTCCAAACCCCCTGACTATCCCACATACAATATAACTTATTTTTGGGTCAGCATTTTAAACTCAATCTATAGCACTAAATACCTTATTTTAGTAGAATCAGTAGCCTATCATCGTGCAGTATGGCCCTATAACTATATAAGGAAATAAATACGTAAG
>LVCQ01000046.1 GCA_001644975.1 Piscirickettsiaceae bacterium NZ-RLO1 | reverse complement strand
GGGCGAAGTGTTGTGAGTGTTTTTTATTATTGAGCTATGTCTAGGCTCTCTAAATTTATCTAAGGCAAAACTCTCAAGGTAAAAAGGTAAAATAGCAACTTTTGTCAGATTAGAGGCTATAAAAGCCGATGTTTTTTGCTATTTTTCTGTTTTTTATATGTGAGTATTTTTGCTAAAGTAAAGCTTGATTTTAAGAGGTGAAAACCGATATGCTGGGAAAAATAAGTTTGCAAACCGACTTACAAGGACAAAAACAAGGACTCCACATATGAGCACAGATTTGCCAGGGCGAGCTGTCTATCTTGTTGATGGAATGAGGACCCCCTTTTTACGCGCACAAGTGCCAGCACCTGGGCCTTTTGCTGCCGCTGATTTGGCTGTACGAGCAGGACAAAGTCTTTTCTCGAAACTTTCCCTCTCTCCGAAAATCATCCAGCACATTGTTGTTGGTTGTGGTGGCGCTGCTGCTGATGAAATGAATATCGCTCGTATTGTTGGTTTACGCTTAGGCTGTGAGCAAAGCACGCCGGCGTTTACGGTGCAGCGTAACTGTGCCTCTGGGCTACAGGCGGTTGATAGTGGCGCACAGCTGATTGCCAGTGGGCGTCATGATCTTGTGTTGGTAGGAGGGTGTGAGTCGATGAGCCATGCTCCCTTGATGAGCCATCCTAATATTGCACGTTGGTTAGCGCAGCTACAAAAAGCAAAAGGGCATTGGCAAAGATTAAAGCTTATTCCCTCGTTTCCATTTAAAAACTTAAAGCCTGAAAGCGCCTTATTGAAAGGTTTATCTGACCCTGTGATTGGATTATCGATGGGGCAAACTGCTGAGATTATCGCTAAACGTTTTCATATTGATCGGCAAATGATGGATGCATGGGCGGCACAAAGCCACTTGCGTGCCCTGGCAGCACAAAAAAATAATATATTTAAAGAAGAAATTACGCCTTTGTATGATGGCAAAGGCAGTAGCTATTTAATTGACAATGGTGTTAGAACTGACTCAACCGCTGAGCGCTTAGCTAAGCTAAAGCCGGTTTTTGATCGACCTTATGGGCATGTGACCGCAGGTAATAGCTCACAGCTCACGGATGGCGCTTGTTTATTATTATTGGCCAGTGATAAAGCGGTTAAAAAATATCAGCTAAAACCGTTAGCGAAGATTAGAGATGTCGCTTGGGCAGGACTTGATCCTCGCCAAATGGGTCTAGGGCCTGTTTATGCGAGTCATCAGATTTTAAAACGTCAGAAAATAGCCATAGAGCAGATAGATTGTTGGGAAATTAATGAGGCATTTGCTGCGCAAACATTGGCTTGTCTGGCTGCGTTTAGTGATCTTGAATTTTGCAAAAGCGAGTTAAAACTTAGGAAAGCTTATGGTGTAATTGACCGAGAAAAAGTCAATATTCACGGTGGAGCGATTGCAATTGGGCACCCGGTAGGCGCCTCAGGGGCAAGAATTTTATTGCATTTAGCACAGGTATTGAAATCTAACAATGCACCAGCGCAAGGAATTGCTAGTTTGTGTATCGGTGGAGGGCAGGGTGGAGCGATGTTGATTGAAAACTGCCAACAAAAGGAGATAGTTGAGTGAGTTCATACAGTGTTTGGCAGGTTGTCTGTGATAGTGATCAAATTTTATGGTTAAGTTTAGATTGTCCGCAGTCATCGACGAATACTCTAGGTAAAATTGCTTTGGCTGAGTTGGCGACTATTTTAATACAGGAAGTTGAGGGCAAGGCATTACAAGGCATTGTAATTCAATCTGCAAAACCTTCAGGCTTTATTGCTGGGGCGGATGTCCATGAATTTTCAGGTTTAGAAAATGTTGCAGATGCATTGGATTATGTGCGTCAGGGCCAAGCTGTTTTTAATAAATTAGAAAATATTGGTATTCCAACCGTCGCTTTGATTCATGGCTTTTGCTTGGGAGGCGGTTTGGAGTTGGCTTTAGCTTGTCGCTATCGAATTGCTAGTGATAGTGTGAAAACACGCCTAGGTTTGCCAGAGGTGATGCTTGGTATTCAGCCGGCTTGGGGTGGGACAGTACGGTTACCTGAGCGCGTGGGTAGTTTGAATGCACTTGATCTAATGTTAACTGGCCGAACATTACGTGCACAGCCAGCGAAAAAACAGGGTTTGGTTGATCAAGTGGTTGCTGAGTATTATTTAGCCAAAGCGGCTAAGCATTTTATTTTATCCACACCATCACCTAAAAAATTGCCTTGGACTGAGGTGTTAACGTCGCAAAAATGGGCAAGACCTTGGTTGGCAAAGTGGTTGATTGAGCCTAAATTACGAGAAAAAGCACGTTCAGAACATTACCCTGCTCCATTTCAAATATTAAGTACTTGGCAGAAAAGCCTATCTCGTGATGTGGCCTTGAATGCCGAAATTACCGGTATCGAAGCATTAGCGAAAACAGAGGCAGCCAGGAACTTGGTGCGCATTTTTTTATTGCAAGAGCGTTTGAAAGCAGAAGCTCGAGGAAATTATGAATTTAAACGGGTTCATGTGGTTGGCGCTGGAACGATGGGAGGAGATATTGCAGCCTGGTGCTTGGCCAATGGCTTACAGGTGACTTTGCAAGACCCAAGTCCTGATGCCATTGCTGGTGCCTTTTCTCGTACGAAAAAGCTCTTGCAGCGTCGCTTACGCACGGATTACTTGATTAAAAACGCACTTGATCAATTAACGGCAGATCCAGAAGGGGTCGGTGTTGGTGATGCTGATGTGATTATTGAGGCAATTGTTGAGAATGTGCAAATTAAACAAACGTTTTTTGAAATGCTGGAGCAAGAAGCGAGGGCAGATGCAGTTTTAGCAACAAATACATCGTCTATTCCTTTAGATGAGATTTCAAAGACGATGAAGCAGCCTGAACGCTTAGTGGGTATTCATTTTTTTAACCCTGTTGCCAAAATGAAGTTGGTTGAAATTGTTTGCTCTGAAAAGACAGCCGTTCAATCAGTTCAGGCGGCGAAGGCATTTGCCAAGCGGTTAGATCGGATTGCTGTGGAAGTAAAATCTACGCCCGGGTTTTTGATCAACCGTATCTTATTGCCTTATTTATTAGAGAGCGTGCAGTTATTTGAAGAAGGTGTTCGTTGTGAAGATATTGATGAAGCCGCTCTCGCATTTGGCATGCCGATGGGGCCGGTGACTTTGGCTGATCAGGTGGGTTTAGATGTATGTTTATCGGTTGCAAAGACACTGTGTGCGGCGTATGGTGGTGAGGTGCCTAAGGTATTACAGGAGAAAGTGGAGCAAGGTCATTTAGGAGTAAAAGCAAAGCGCGGCTTTTATGAGTATCGGGAGGATCAGCCGGTGAAAAGTAAAGCTTCAAACATGTTGACTACTGATATTCAAGAGCGCTTAATTATGCGATTACTGAATGAATCGGTTGCCTGTTGGGATGAGAGCATTGTCATAGATGCTGATGTACTTGATTTAGGGATGATTTTTGGGACTGGTTTTGCTCCATTTCGAGGGGGACCAGCACAGTATGCCAAGCAATTAGGTCATCAAGCATTAAAGACGTTGGAGAGCTTGAGCAAGCGTTATGGTGCTCGCTTTCAAGCCCACCCAGGATGGCAGCGTTTTTTAAACAAGCAGGAGGCAAGCAATGAACCTAATCAGGAAAAATGATAAACGGCTGCGTTTACTAGAATCAGCTCGTGAGTTGATTCATACGCAAGGTTTTAGTAAGACAACGCTCGCAGACATTGCTCAACATGCGGATGTTCCCCTGGGAAATGTCTATTATTATTACAAAACAAAGGAAATGCTTGCACTTGCAGTGATTGAGCGTTTTAGTAAAAACTTAAAATATCATTTGCAAGGTTTAAATGACCTTGATGGGCCTGTGTTGCGATTAAATGCGTTGTTGCTTGAAGTTGAAGAAGAAGCGACAGTAATTGCTGAGTCAGGTTACTTTTTAAATAGCTTAAGTTTAGAGTTTAGTCGTGAGCAGGGCGTACTTGGTCAAGCCACTCGGACATTATTTTGCCAACTGCTTTCTTGGGTTGAGCAGCAGTTTGTGCAGTTAGTAAGCAGTGAGCACGCTGCTGAATGTGCACAAAAATATATGAGTCAGTTGCAGGGGGCTGCATTATTGACTCAAGCATTAGCTGATATTTATGTTTTAGAAAAACAATTATGTGATCTTAAGCGCTGGATAGAAGATCTCATATAGTAATCGGGAGTTGAACTTCACTCTAAAGCTGATATTCTTGCGAATAAGATCGTTGAAGATGAGTGAAGTAATGACAGATAATACTATGTATAAAGTGGTCTTTATCAATCAAGGGGCCACTTATGAAATCTATGCAAAGCAAGTGAGTCAAAGTAATCTATTTGGCTTTATTGAGGTTGAAGAATATATATTTGAGCGCTCGACGATTTTAGTTGACCCTGCAGAGGAGCGATTGCAAGCTGAATTTGCGGATGTGAAGCGGAGTTATATTCCTGTTGGTGCGATTATTCGCATTGACGAAGTTGAAAAAAAGGGCTCTGTTAAAATTCATGAACATACGGATAGCAACGGTAAATCAAAGAGTAATGTTACAGCGTTTCCAAATAATTTCTATGGCCGTGGACCCGATTCAAAATAACGTGTTTTTATAATAGTGTTATTTATAACAAATAATAATGTATAGGAAGTAGGATATTTTTTAATGTTAGGTCCGTTACTGGTTGGAATTGAAAGCACTTATCTTAGCCGTGAAGAACATCGATTACTTGCCCACCCGTTAATTGGTGGGGTTATTTTATTTGCGCGTAATTACAGTGACCCAGAGCAACTTGCCAAGTTAACTGCACAGGTTAAAGCGGTTAAATCACCACGATTGATGATTGCAGTTGATCAAGAGGGTGGGCGAGTTCAGCGCTTTCGTAATGGCTTTTCAGCAATTGAGGCGATGTCGCATTTGGGTGAGCGCTATAACAACGACTCTCAAAAAGCTTTGCAAGAGGCTGTAGGTGTGGGTTGGCTCTTAGCTAGCGAGCTTTTAAGTTGTGGTGTGGACTTTAGTTTTACACCTGTTTTAGATTTACGTGATGATGCGAGTCAGGTCATTGGTCAGCGTGCATTTTCCGACCAACCTGAAATTGTTGCAGCACTTGGAGAGAAGCTTATGCAAGGCATGCGTCAAGCGGGTATGACCGTAGCCGTCGGTAAGCATTATCCGGGACATGGAGGTGTAGTTGAAGATTCACATTTGACTTTGCCTGTAGATACACGCTCTTTTAGTGAGTTATGGCAAAAAGACTTGCTGCCTTTTCGTAAAATGATTCAGGCAGGGCTTGCGGGTGTGATGGCCTCGCATGTAGTGTATCCTCAGATTGATCAAGCAAGCGCAGGATATTCACGTTACTGGCTGCAGAATATTTTGCGTGAGCAGCTTGGCTTTAATGGGCTGGTATTTTCAGACGATTTAGGTATGGGGGCAGCCTTTCATCAAGGTGATGCTCTGGCTCGAGTACAGGCTGCTTTACAGGCTGGGTGTGATATGGCTTTATTGTGCAATGAACGAGACGATGTGCTGGCGGTGCTTGACTCATTACCTTCAAGTTTGGCAACAGATTTAAGTGTTAGAATACAAAATTTTTATGGATCGACCTCCTTTCAATCGCTTGCAATGTTAAAGCAAGATGCTCGTTATCAACAAACTTTTCAGCGTGTACAGGCTGCTCAATTATGCACAATATAATTAACTATTTTTTAAATGATCAAAATGGCCTGACGTCTTTAGGTCTTGCGGTTGCCATTTTACTTTCTATGTTTGTATTGGACCGTGTTTATATTGTTGTTATGAATCTATTGCTCAAGCAATCAGCTAAATCTAAAAATGTTTGGGATGATTTTTTGATTTTTGCATTGAAATCACCCATACGTGTACTTGCTTGGTATTGTGTTCTGATTTACTTGTTTGCCTTTACACCTGATTGGCTACAGAGTCATTTTAGTGTGAGATTTACAGCCATAGCCCGTGAGGCAGGGATTGTTATTGCATTGGTTTGGGCATGCTTGCGCTTTATTAGTCGTGCTGAAAGTTATGGTTTGGATCATTGGACTGGATCGCGTCGTGGCCAAAATTTAGATAAAGCATCGATACGGGCTATTGCTAAATTTAGTCGTATTATTGTGATTATTTTAGGTGTGATTATGACTTTACAAGTCATTAACATTCCTTTATCAGGTATTTTAGCTTTTGGTAGTATCGGTGGTGTAGCTTTTGCTTTTGCCAGTAAAGATATGGTGGCTAACTTTTTTGGCGGTTTATTAATTTATTTTGATCGGCCGTTTTCAGTAGGTGATTGGATTGCATCGCCTGATAAACAGATTGAAGGCACAGTTGAGAAAATCGGTTGGCGGTTAACACGCATTCGTACTTTTGATAAACGACCGTTGTATGTGCCGAACGCTATTTTCCCTAATATTGCTGTACAAAATCCATCGCGGATGTTAAATCGCCGTATTAAGGTGATTGTAGGGGTTCGTTATTGCGATGTGAGCCGTATTGAAAGTATTTTAACGGCTATGCGAGTGATGCTCCAAGAACATCCTGAAATTGATCAAAAGCAAACGTTGTTTGTTAATTTACAGGATCTTGGTCCATCATCATTAGAAATTCTAGTATATACCTTTACCAAAACCACTCAGTGGGTGAAGTATCAAGGAATTCGTGAAGATGTATTATTAAAGCTGTTGCGGATTGTCGAGGCCCATGGTGGCCAGTGTGCCTTTCCAACAACAACGCTGGATTTTCCTAAAGAGCGCATAGGTGTCCAGAATAATAAAATAATACGTGGTGAGTAAAGTTAAAATCAATGCTGTTAAGTTAATTCAGAATAAATAGCGAATTTTAAGTTCATCGCTATTTGTTTTTTATTTTATTGTATTTATTTTTTTTAAAAGTGACTGTAAATTACAGCCATTTTTTGAGTTTAAAAAATATAATCAGTGAAATGGCAATCCCTATCATGCCCACAAGGGTAAAGTCGTAACCATGGGGATTGTCAAGGCCAGGCATTTTGATAAAGTTCATACCGAAAATACCGGTGACTAGTGTAGTCGGTAAGAAAATTGATGACATTAGGGCAAGTACTCGCATGACCTCATTAGTTTGGTTGCTGATAATTGAAAAGTGTAATTGCAATAACGCTTCTAGGTCACTTTCCAATTTTTGTGCATGACGTAATACACGGCGAATGTGTTCTGAGATATCACTTAGGTTAATATTTAAGTGTTCGACGACTTGGCGGTCAAGGGCAACATCGGTACGGATACTATAGCGCCAGTTACGCAGAACATCTTCTTGTTCTTCACATAAGGTTCGAATGGTTTGAATATCTCCTTTAAACTCCATAATTTCATCCCAGTTCTTAAAAGGTTTATTATGGGTGAGGAGTTTGTTTTGCCAGCGAGCGAGACTTTCACCCATTAAGGTGCGCACACCAAGAAATTGATCGACCTTGGTATCGAGAATCATTTCAAGCAAAGCTTCCGGGTATTGCGGAATGCGCCGATGTGTCATACTTAAGCGTTTGACGACTGTCGGTATCGCTTCATCTTCGGGGTTATGCACGCTGATGAGAAAGTCGTCAATTAAAAAGAAAGCGCAGGAGTCTGTTTGCAATTGTGGCATATGAATAGATTTTACCGAGCGAAAGACAAGAAAGTCATAATCGTACATACTGTCAAAAGCAGATGGGTGATTGACAGTCACCTGATCTTCAAGGTGACGTTCATGAATATCTACTTGGCAGAGTTGTTTGACGGTTTCAAAAAGATTATGTTGTTCACCCCGGGTAAAGTCGAGCCAAAGATAGCCAGAGCTGGGGACTTCTTTGGGGAGTGTATCGAGGCGGTGCACGCTCTGTTGATCGATGTGGAAGATATTCAAAATCACCTCCTCTTTTTAATTAATATTGATTTAGGTTAGTTTTATACATATTTTGTTCCAACCTCATCGGGCATATCGCTATAATACAGATTTTTAATCACGATTCCAGACTGTGACGGAACTTTGTATATACTTATTGTAATAACACACGGAATATTAGGGATGTTTATGGATAAGCCTTGGTTATCAGAGTATCCACCCGGTGCATTGACAGATATTGATCCAAGTCAGTATAGCTCTTTAGTACAAATGTATGAAGAAGCTTGCAAAGCGCATCAGGATCGGCCGGCATTTAGTTGCCATTTTTTTTCATTATCTTATGAAAAGATATATCAATTAAGCTCTGCTTTTGCAGCTTTTTTGCAGCATGAGTTAAGATTGGTGCCAGGGGATCGTTTTGCGATTCAGCTGCCTAACTTGTTACAGTATCCGGTGGTGTTATTTGGTGCGTTACAAGCGGGATTAACTGTGGTTAATTTAAACCCACTGTATACAACGCGCGAGTTAGAAGAGATTTTAGAGGATGCTAGGCCTAAAGCCATGGTGGTTTTGGAAAACTTCGCAAGCAAATTGCAGGGTATTTACCAACAAACATCACTGCAGCACGTTATTGTGACTGCGGTAGGTGACCTTTATCCATTTGTAAAAAAACAGTTAGTGAATTTTGTCGTACGACATGTTAAGCGTGCTGTGCCCGCTTGGTCGATTGCGCCGGCGGTTTATTTGAGCGATGCTTTACGTCAAGGTGAAAGTTATACGCTATCACCGGTGAGAGCTGATGCTGAATGCCTAGCTTTTTTGCAATATACCGGCGGTACAACGGGTCACCCTAAAGGAGTGATGCTTTCCCATCGCAATATTATTGCGAATTTATTGCAAGCTAAAGCATGGATTGGTCAAGACTTACGAGAAGGGCAGGAAGTGATGATTACTGCCCTCCCTCTATATCATATCTTTGCTCTACTTGCAAACTTATTTCTGTTTGTCATGTTAGGGGGACTTAATGTATTGATTCCCAATCCGCGTGATTTAAAAGATTTTTTAACTGTTTTGGCAAAAACCCCTTTTACTGGAATAACCGGGGTAAATACCTTGTATGATGCGCTTTTGCATCAAAAAAACTTTCATGAGCTGGATTTTTCTCATTTGAGGGTTGCGATTGCTGGTGGGATGTCTTTACAGCAAAAAGTAGCAGAACAATGGCAGCAAGTGACAGGTAAACCGATTGTTGAAGGCTATGGCCTTAGTGAAACATCACCCTTAGTGACTTTAAACCCACTGCAGCAAACCGGGTTTACCGGTAGTATTGGCTTACCTGTGGCATCAACAGAGGTGAAAATATGCAGTGAGGAAGGTGAGACTCTAGGGGTTCGTGATATTGGTGAGATTTGTGTGCGTGGACCACAAGTGATGCAAGGATATTGGCAGAATGAGCGTGCAACGCGGTTGGCATTGGATGATGAAGGTTGGTTTAAAACCGGTGATATTGCTTACTGTGATGAGCGTGGTTATTTTTATATCGTCGATCGCTTAAAAGATATTATTGTTGTCTCTGGTTTTAATGTTTATCCGGCTGAAGTTGAAAATATTATTATGGAGCTTGTACCAGTGCGTGAGGTTGCGGCAATTGGTATTAATTCAGAGCAATCTGGCGAACAAATTAAAGTATATATTGTCTTAAACGAAGGTGATTTATTGACAGAAGATGAAGTAAAAGCACATTGTACTCAGCAATTAACCGCTTATAAACAGCCTAAAATTATTGAGTTTATTGATGAGCTACCGAAGACGGTTGTGGGCAAAGTATTGCGTCGTGCATTAAGAGAATAGCCTGCTTATAGAGTAATAACATTGATTCTATCTTCTTTGTTAGAGGTAAATTTACTTAGCTTAGCACATTGGGGTTATTTTAATTTGGGCTAAATGTATTTCTCTATGGTTGTTGGTTATAGAACAAATTATATGAAGCATGACAGTTAATAGTAAGACTTTAATACAAAATTACTTGTAACTATAGATAATTTTTAGATTATTTTAAGAAAAATAAATAATAACTTCGCAAGTTGTTTTTTGAATTTACATTAACTAAACATTTAACCGAAAAAACCTCGTTGCTTAATCCGCATAAAATCATAGTGGCTTTGTTTACTCTTTTTAATAAAGAGAAAATGGCTTTCTGTTGAAAAATTACAAGGTTAAGGGGTAAAAAATGCCGAGAGAATCAGGAGACTCAAGAAGGCTGCGCAGACCAAGAAGAGTTGATGGTGCTGACGAGAGTAGTAGTGACGAAGATGTAGAAGATGGTTCTGGTCGTGTAAAACGACGCCGTGATTCTCTGGTTTATTATCCTGTTTATGTTGGAGGAGGGCATCATCATCACTCTGGATGGGGGCATCATCATGCTGGAGGAGGAGGGCATCATCATCCTGGATGGGGGCCGGGACCTCACCATCACGCTGGAGGAGGAGGGCATCATCATAGTGCTAGTCAGCTTTGTGATTCGCCAGGAGCAGCTGCTGTTGTAGGCGTTATTGCACTCGTTGTGTGCTCAGCTATTTGCACATATTTTCTAGCAAAAGAAGTGAAAGGTGCATTTGCTGATACCAAGGATAGAAGAGGGGAGGTGCTGCTAGTTTCTTCAAAAGATGCTTTTGATTACGGACAGTATCAACAGCTAGCTAAAAAGGGTGTGACGATTATTATGCCTCGCGAGGGTGAAGAGAGTATGATTTTGCATCCGGATCCCCGTGAGGATGGTTGTTATCATGAACATCGTATTTCAAATGGCGAACTGCAGGAATTGGATTTCCCAGAGACTGGTCATACATCTGTTTTGTTATCGGATCAACTTTCAAACAAAATAGACAGAAAAACAGGCTCTAACCTTCTTCGTGAACACCATAGAGTAAATGCTGCACAGCGAGGATGGGGGACTTTGATGGGAGCTGCAGCTGGGGTTGTGGGTACAGGTGCAGCAGTCGCTGCTGCTGCTGCTTTATCGGCATTAGCTCTCACACCTGTGGGTTGGGCAGTTCTTGCATGCGCTGCAGCTCCAATAATTGCTCTGGCTTGTGCTAAAGTTGGGCGCTGGATAGGCAGTATGTTGATGGATCAATCAGAACCTAAACCTAAAGAGTCAAGGATTTTTCGCGACGCTAGTGCTAGTAAAGCAGGGACTTCTTTGTTACCAGACTCAACGCCAACTTATGCTTAGTATTCTCATTTTAATGGCGAACAAAAGTTAATAAAATAGCCTCAGATCTCTAGTTGGGTATCAGAGGCTGCTATTTTTGTTTCTTATAACACGACACAGCAACAGTCTGTGTCTTTTACGTCCTCTTTTATATGGCTGGCATTGTGAAAAGGGGTGCCAAGAGACATATAGTTATTTTTTGATGATTTTAGTTGAGAGTTCTGTGAATTGAAATTTTCATTGTGGGAAGGCATAGGGATATAGTCAATATCTTCCCTAAACTGTCTATTGTTAAATGCTATGTGACTAATGTTTTCCCCTTCTCTTTGACCATATTCAATCCCTTCGTCAGTGACTTTGTCTCCTTCTATTGGGTAGTCGAGAGAACTGGTTCGTCGTTGTTGCTTAAATTTGTTTACTTGATTTTGGTATGGGTGATTATTAAAGTCACTATATTGTCCAGGTTCGTTTACCTGATTTTGGTATGAGCGATAATTAACGTTACTATATTGTCTAGGCTTGTTTAGTTGATTTTGGTATGAGTGATTATTAACGTTACTATATTGCCTAGGCTTGTCTAGTTGATTTTGGTATGGGTGATTATTAAAGTCACTATATTGTCCAGGTTCGTTTACCTGATTTTGGTATGAGCGATAATTAACGTTACTATATTGTCTAGGCTTGTTTAGTTGATTTTGGTATGAGTGATTATTAACGTTACTATATTGCCTAGGCTTGTCTAGTTGATTTTGGTATGGGTGATTATTAAAGTCACTATATTGTCCAGGTTCGTTTACCTGATTTTGGTATGAGCGATAATTAACGTTACTATATTGCCCAGGCTCATTGACTTGGTATTGCTGATTAGAGTCATTATATTTATATTGTTTAAATTTTTTTATTGGTTTCTTCTGGTTCAGGTAATAGTCAAAGGAATCAGAATCGCCAGAGCTTTCAGGTTCGACTTCACTTTCACTGTCATTTGGATCTTCTAAAATTGAAAGACTGAGTTTACTTTTTTCTGGAAATAATAATGGGTTAAACCATATCCTATATTTTCCGCAATAGCTTTTCCAGTATGCTTCGATTTGGTCAGCCCCTACTTCACTTAGAGCCTGTGTGCTTTTAACTGATTGTATCAGTCTTCTACCTATCATACGAACGTGAAAATTAAGGTGTGGGAGTTCGTCATTTAAGTAATGTGCTAGGGACTCTAGTTGATAATAACCCAGCTTCGAGTTTACTTTACTGCGAGGTGGTTTTTTTATATCTTTTTCCATTTTAAGTTCCTTCTAATTATGAAGGATATATTATAGTCAAATTAAAAAATAAGATTATTGAAAAATAGTTTTTTTTGTCAGTCCCTTTAATTAATTTAATAAAAATTAAATTTATAGATAATTGTTATATAAATATATATAAAATATAGATCTATTAATGTCATGCAAATGTTTTACATATGAAAAGTTATATTTGTTGTTTTTATAATTGTAAATGTTTAAAACAACTTAAGTTGATTTGTTGATGGCTTGATGCTTATCGCGTTTAATGGCCCATCGTTAATATTTCTCATGTAATATTTGTAGGTATTGTTTGCTAAGCTTTGATAACCATAGGAATGGTATTAAGGTTTTTGTTTATCTATGTCATGATAAAGAAAAGGAATTTGCTGATTAGTTAATATAGAAAAGGATAGTTAATGATCTATTCACATTGGATAACACACAAATTTGGTGGTTCAAGCTTAAATGATGCTACATGTTTTTTAAATGTTGAAAAAATTCTGTCAGGTAAGCAAGAAATTATCATTGTTTCGGCAACGCAGGGGACAACATCGAGCTTACAGTTATTGCTTGACCAAGCGTGTTTAGGTGAGTTGAATGATGAGTTATTAACCCGTATTGAAAGAAAACATATTGATCTTGCCAGTGAATTAGCATGTGAACAACTAAGAACGACTGTTATTGCTAATATTAAGCAAGATATATACGTGATTGGTGATTTGTTAAGTACAGTCATGACGTTACGGGTTTACTCAAAGGAGCTGCAAGCCTGCGTGATCGGTTATGGCGAAAAATGGTCGGCACAGATTTTGACTAGCTTATTATCAGCAAAAAGTAATAATAAAATGAGTAAAGTGTTATATGTTGATGCCAGCCAGGTTTTAATATTAGTTGATAATGAAGTTGACTGGGAAAAAAGCCGAGAAAATTTAGCGAAGCTTAATTTGTCTCATTATGATCAAGTGGTCATTACCGGCTTTATTGCGGGTAATGATCAAGGGGTGCAGTTGACCTTAGGGCGCAATGGCAGTGATTACTCAGCAGCTATTTTTGCAAAAATACTGAGCACAGATAAGCTTATTATTTGGACTGATGTGGATGGCATTATGAGTGCAGATCCGCGTAAAGTACCTTCAGCGTTTGTATTACCATGTATTTCTTATCAAGAAGCGCTAGAGCTTGCTTATTTTGGTGCAACTGTATTACATCCAAGTACTATAGAGCCGATGATGAGTAGAGGCGGC
This sequence comes from Piscirickettsiaceae bacterium NZ-RLO1, assembly GCA_001644975.1. GTDB lineage: Bacteria > Pseudomonadota > Gammaproteobacteria > Piscirickettsiales > Piscirickettsiaceae > Piscirickettsia. The sequence goes on along the minus strand of LVCQ01000046.1, from coordinate 6,570 downwards.
ACGATTTTTATTAAAAATAGTTTTAAGCCAGATGAGCCCGGGACAACAATTAGTCAGAGCAATGAACAGCCATCGTCACTTATTAAAGGAATAACCTGCGTTGAATCTGTGGCTTTGTTGAATATTGAAGGTTCTGGAATGGCAGGTGTGCCTGGCTCAGCAGAGCGTATTTTCCAAGTCTTAAGGCAAGGGCATATTTCGGTGATTCTAATCTCACAAGCAAGTTCTGAACAATCGATTTGTGTGGCGATCAAGAGTGATCAAGCGATACGGGCGTGGCAGTTATTAACTCAGCATTTTCGTTATGAAATTGAATATGGCAAGATAAAATCCATTGAAGTGGATGAGTCATGTAGTATTATTGCCGCTGTCGGTGATGGCATGGTTGGTCAGCGAGGTATTGCTGCAAAAATTTGTCATGCGTTGGCCATGGCGAATGTGAATATTAAGGCAATTGCCCAGGGGGTTTCAGAGCGTAATATTTCATTGGTTATTCAGCGTTATGAAGCACAAAAGGCGATGCGAGCGATTCACTCAGGGCTTTACTTATCCTATAAAACAATTTCAGTGGGATTGATTGGCTCAGGGCGAATTGGAGCAACATTATTGTCTCAATTAAAGCAACAACAAGATGTATTAAAAAAAGAACATGGCTTAGCTTTGCGTTTACGTGGAATAGCCAACTCTAAGCAAATGCTGCTTGATGAGCATGAAATTGACTTAGGTTCTTGGCAGGATGAATTTGGAGTAAAGGGGACTGAAATTGACTTAAATGTATTTATTGATCATGTGGTTTCTGACTTTATTCCGCATAGTTTAATTATTGATTGTACAGCTAGTGAAGAAACTGCACAGCGTTATCTTGATATTTTGAAAAAAGGGGCGCATATTGTCACGCCGAATAAAAAAGCTAATTCAAGCCACTTGGATTTTTATCACGATTTATTAAGTACAGCAGACCATTATAATCGTTATTATTTATATGAAACGACAGTCTGTGCAGGTTTACCGGTGATTAAAACCTTGCAAGATTTATTATTAACCGGCGATAAAATACGTCGCATAGAAGGCATCGTTTCTGGGACTTTAGGCTTTTTATTTAATCAAATATCAGCAGGAGTGAGTTTTTCACAAGCAGTAAAGGATGCAAAACAGCGAGGGTTTACTGAGCCTGATCCTCGTGATGATTTGTCTGGGTTAGATGTAGCACGTAAAATGGTCTGTTTAGCGCGTGAAATTGGCATTCCTGCGTCTTTGGACGATGTTGGCTTAGAGTCATTGATTCCTGATGAACTAGCAAATTGTTCTGTTAATGAGTTTCTAAAGCGTTTACATGAATACGATGCAATGATCACATCACGTTTAGAGAAGATTGCAAGTACTGGCTTAACTACGGGGGCTGTGGTGCGTTATGTTGGTAAGATTACAGCCGTGGGTGAAATCACTGTTGGCATGCAGTCTTATGAGGCAGATCATCCTTTTGCGCGCCTACAGGCAACGGACACCATCGTTTCTATAGAAACTGATCGCTATACGCCTCAGCCGATGATTATTCAAGGCGCAGGAGCTGGCGCTGAGGTAACTGCCGCAGGCGTTTTTGCTGATATTTTGCGTTTATCTTCTTCTTTAAGCGAGCATTAAGTGAGCCTTATATGTTAAAAGATCAGTTATATTCAGTGACTGCGTTTGCTCCGGCTAGTTGCGCTAATTTAGCGGTGGGTTTTGATGCCTTAGGTGCAAGCTTTAATGCCTTAGGGGATGAGGTGACCTTGACACGCCGAGATGATGGTCAGTTGGTTATTGATTCGGTAATAGGCATAGAGTTAGGACAAACATTACCGAAAGATCCAGCTAAAAATACTGCGACGATTGCACTTAGGCATTTATTAGACTGTTATAAAATTAATCAGGGATTTAACCTGATTATTAACAAAGGCATTCCTGTCAGCTCTGGTTTAGGTGGCTCAGCGGCTTCAGCTATTGCTGCGCTAGTGGCAATGAATCAATTTTTATTGGATCCTTTGCCAAATACTGAGTTAGCACGTTTTGCTTTAGCAAGTGAGGGTTATGTTTCAGGACAAGCACATGCCGATAATATCGTACCGGCTTTATTTGGCGGTTTGACCTTAACGGCGGCTCTGCAACCTTTAGAAGTAATAGCGTTGCCTTTGCCTGCCGTTTATTGTTTAGTTGTGCATCCACAGATTGATATTCCAACACGGCTTTCCCGTCAAGTATTGCCTCAGCGGGTAGAGTGTGATCAGGCTGTACGTCAAGGAGTGCATTTTGCGAGTTTCATCAGCAGTTTATATAGAAATGACTTGGCTTGTTTGCAGCGCTACAGTCAGGATGTTTTAATCGAGCAATATCGTGCCGATTTAATCCCTGGGTTTTATGAGATTCAACAGGTCGCTCGTGAAATGGGGACTTTAATGTGTTCAATTTCAGGCTCTGGGCCGTCGATTTTTGCCTGGTCTGAAGAGCAGCAAAATTTAGAAAAAATTACCTACACCGCGCAAACAATTTTAGCAAAGCGTAATATTAAGTCTGATTACTGGTTAGAGCCGTTATCCGCACAGGGTGCACGTGTTATTAAGGAAGTTAATTATGCATTACCATAGTACTCGCAATAGCAAGCTTAAAGTGGGTTTGGATCAGGCTTTAGCTGAAGGCTTAGCTGCAGATGGTGGTCTTTATGTACCCGCATATTTTCCTGCGATAGATTGGGATCCTTTAGTTGGTAACTCTTATCATGACATTGCAGTTGATTTATTAAAGCCTTTTTTTAAAGGCAGTGCTTTAGAAAAAGATCTGAAGGCGATTTGTGATGAGGCGTTAAATTTTCAAATACCAATTGCGGCTTTAACTAATAATATTCACCTGCTGGAGTTGTTTCATGGACCAACACTATCATTTAAAGATATAGGCGCACGCTTTTTAGCCGCTAGCTTAAATCGCTTATTACTTCAAAAGCAACAGCAATGTTTGATACTCGTTGCCACCTCTGGGGATACTGGGTCTGCTGTGGCGGCAGCTTTGCACAAACAGCCGCAGCTTCAGGTAGCAGTATTGTTTCCTGAAGGAAAAATTTCAACAAGGCAACAAGCACAAATCTGCTGTTGGGGTGATAATATTCAGGCAATTGCTGTACAGGGTAGCTTTGATGATTGCCAGCACCTGGTAAAAACAGCTTATGAGCATGCCGAGCAATTTTCTTTCGCGCTATCAACATCAAATAGCATTAATATTGGTCGGCTATTAGCGCAGATGACGTATTATGCTTATGCGAGTTTGAGCTATTATCAGGTGCATCATAAAAAAATGCGGGTGATTGTTCCGTCTGGCAATTTAGGTAATGTTACCGCTGCATTTTGGGCTCAGCAATGTGGTTTGCCTATTGAAGAGATTGCGATAGCTCTTAACGCCAATCGAGTGGTTTTGGATTATATTGGGTCAGGTGAATTTAAGCCATGTGCAAGCATAGAAACCTTGGCCAATGCCATGGATGTGGGCAAACCGAGTAATTTTGAGCGGTTAAGTCATTTATTAGACTATCAGGCGTTTAAGAATATAGCCGTGGCAAGTATTGATGATAAAGAAATTAATAAGACAATTAAGCAATCTTTTAATGACTATGAGACGTTAATTTGCCCGCATACTGCGGTGGGAGTTGCGATGGCCAAGCAGTTAGGAGGAGATTGGCTAGTTGCTGCAACTGCAAACCCGGCTAAATTTGAGTGCGTTTTAGAGCCCTTATTGAAAGTAGAAGTTCCTGTACCTAAACGGTTGCAGGAGTTACTAGTACGTGAGCAAAGTTATATTAAAATTAAGCCGGATCTGCAGGCGCTTTTACAGGTGGTTAAATGATCTATTGAGTGAGTTTAGTTTGGCTTAGCTTAGTATAGGAGTAATTAATGGCTATGCGTGACTAGTTTTACATTGTTTAGGGATGTACTCTGATTTCGATGAATATTTCCACAGGTTATTCCAGAACTCTTGTTTTATAATAGTTGCTGCTTGAGTATCGTCAACAATGTAGCCATAATTTTGTAATCCTGAAGGGTAAAAATTCTGTGATCCTATATAAAATAGCTGATCATCGACCATCATAAATTTATAATGGTCATATATTTTCTTATTATTTGGCCATGTCGTGTCAGTTCCATTGAATCTAATCGTTGTAATATGCAGATTTTTACATAAAAGTTGATTGATCTTCGTTTCCTGGATGTCTGGATACATGGCTAGGGCTTCACTTTTTATTTTATCCCATGCTTCTTGTGAGGTTGCCAAGGATGCATAGCCAAGGGCCATAGGAATTGCCGTGTCATAAGGTGAGGTCACCAGGTAGATGCTGCCTTTATTTATTAATAATTTAGCCAAAGCACTGATAAAGTTACTGTGCCTTTGATTAGTTGTATTGAGGGGCCAAGTGTTAAAGCTTGCTTTTATGCCTTGTTGTGCTAGGTAAATAGTATGCTGTGCTTTAGATAATAAATCGTATAAAGCATAATCGGAGGTGTCATGTTCTTGTGCTGGATCTGGGTAATATAAACCTTTCCCAGTTTTACCGACCGCCAGTACTTCAGTATTTCCTAGAGGTGTATTAATAGCTTTTAAATTTTCAGGGAGGTCAGACTTAATTATTTTGTATTGATTGGCTTTTTTAGCTGAGTAGGCTATAACATGAAAAGGATTATGAATATTGTGTTTGACGAAATCCCAGAGAAGGTTTGTAAAGCCAAGTGTTTTATTCGCAGTAGGTCCTTGCAGTTCCATCATTAAGTCAAAGACGGGTCTTTTCATCAGATAATTTGTACTAAACATATTTACACCCCCGGTGATGATGCGGTTGCCATCAATATTTATAATTTTTGAGTGATTCCAAGAAAAAGACATATATCCTTTAGTTTGATTAATAGCACTTTGGCTGCATATGCCTGAACACGTTCTCATGCCTGCGACATAAATATCTAAGTTAGATGAAGGAATTTTTTTTATATCTCTGATTAGGTCTTTTAAAAATGCTTGGGTTGTATAGCTATTAGGTAAGTAGGGTGCTGCGATTTGTTCATGCTCTATTTGCAGGGTGGGTATCGGTTCATATAATCCGTCTAAAATACGGACGGTTATTTTTCTGCCTGTTGTTGCAAGTAGAGTTAGAGCATTACGGATAGTTGATCTGAACCTTAAATCTGGGAGGCTTTCTAGAACTGTTATATCAATAAAGTGTCGGGCGCTATTAATTGCTGTGTATAGGCGGTCTAGTTTCTGATCAGCATAGCCATTACACATTTTTGTGTTTTTATCGGTGAGGCCGTTATAAAATGCTTGTAAATGAGAGCATGAGCTATTGGTAATACACTGGGATTGAGTGTTGCAGTGAGGTAAGCCAAAGTTATTATCTAAACTGCGATTAAAATTGTATCCTGGGTAATCTTTAGCTTTTATGCCCCAGACCTCTTTGCCGGGAAATTGAATTAAAAAATCATGCTTCAGTAGGTTATGCTGCGTTAGGCTATAAGTAATTCCTTCTTGCGCGTGCAATGTATCAGTCCTATCAATAATATCATGATAAATATCACTTAATGTGCTGGTATGTGTAAAATTTATATAAAAAATAATTGAAAAAAAAAGTAACAGAGATTTAGGGTTCATAAGTAGTATTCTGCGTATTGGATTGAAAATTTTATATAAATTTAGGAATTTATAGTTCTTGAAAAGCAGCTAAAATCCATAATAATTCGACTATGTATCCCTGTCAATGTTTACAATGCTTGGATAAAATTAAATGGAATTTTTTATAAATAGGTTTAAATAATATTTAATTATAATTAAATATAAAACTATAAAAAAATTACATTTACTTTAGAATGGCATCTTTAATTAATTAAAAATTAATTAATTTGTAATAAATATTTAATTTTGAATTATATGTTTTTTTAGAGCTGGTGCTCGTTGCTGAAAATAAGAACTCTATCAGTAGGATTGAGAACTTCAATTTCCTGTTAAAAACTTTATATGGACTCATTTTTTTATAAAGTTGCTTAAAGCATTTTGAGTGTGATTCTAAAAAAAATTAATAAATATCATTGTGTTGAGTTTGTTTTTGATATAAACAATAAGTAGGGGCTACTTTGGTTTTTTATGATTTTATCTTTTACAAAAATTATAGGTTAGAAATATGCCTGGATTAAAGTGGAAGTCAGCTGAACATAGAAGCAAAGAATGGGAAATAGCAAAGAAGCATCTTCAAGGTGGAGGTGTTCCTGAGGGTACCAAGTTGCAACGCTCCAAAGGAATCTTGCGTAAAAAATCCTATAGTGACAATGAAGGTCATGAACATAAAATTAAACATTCATTTATCGTTGTCAATGGAGAGATTTTAGCTTTATCAGGTCATAGAGTAGTACTCGGTCAAGGTATATCAGGGAAAGTTAAACTTGCTGAAAATGAGGGAGGTCATTTATATGCGGTTAAAATTGGTCACCAAGAGGTTATAAAGCAAGTTGACCTTGTTGTGCCAGTCGAGCCTATAAAACAGTCGGAATTAAAGATACTTGCAGACGC
>LVCQ01000045.1 GCA_001644975.1 Piscirickettsiaceae bacterium NZ-RLO1 | reverse complement strand
CAACTTTTTTTAGTCTTGCGACAATGCCGCCAATGTCATTGTCAGACTACAGGCAAAGCGCTCTACAAATCCCTGAACATAACCTTCAACAGTAAGCATAGGGTCCTCAAGCAACGGCATCACATCAATAGCATAGGTGACCCCCTTTACTTCATCCACAGCATGAGAATGAGAAAATGTTGCATGAGCTAAGCGCCGCCCCAATACCGCTTGATCATAACGCTTACCCCCACTCACTTGAGAGTCGAAGACCTGCAACAAAGCCAAAGCAAGCTCCCCAGGCTCATCAGATTTAAGAGCAATTTTTTCTTTATCACAAACCCAGTCTAAATCTCGCCAAACTTCACAGGCATACACTACTTTTGGCCTGATTTTTTCAGGTAAACGCCGCAACGCCGCCAGTGACTTTAAAAAAACAGCCACATGTGTATCGTGCTTATCCATCGGATTATGCAAATACACAACCTCAGGCTGCGTCGTTATTAAAATCTCCTCCAGCTCATCCACTAAAGACGATGCTGATGTGTTTTTTACCTGATGACTGGGGTAAGCCAATTGAAATTGCGCGCAATACTCACCTAATTTTGCCGCAGTCCGCTGCTCTTCAGCTCGAATTTCTTGCATTTTCTCATCCGTATATTCGGCATAATCACCTGCACGCGGGCTACCGGCACCATCGGTCACCACCACACCACAAAACCCACGCTCAGCCTGTTGGTAACATTCTGCAATACCGTGAAAAGCAAGAATTTCTATATCATCTTGATGCGCTGCAATAGCTAAATGGCTAGTACGCGATAAGGCACTGGCTATAGAACCACCCCCAGGGATAAAAAGGTCTGCACCAGGCTCACTAAATTTTATCATGCTCAATTCCTAATAAACCAACAGTGGTTGAATCACCTAATTCTACATAATTTTTTATCATTTTATAGCCTCCCCACAGCGCATCGCCGCAGGGCTCAACCAAACGCTCTTGCACAGCATGGCTTAATAATGGCTTAAATTTATGCGCCAACCCTCCCAGCAAGCATAACGGCAATGCCTGATTATTACCTTGATAAAGCCGCCCAATCATCATTTCAATGTCGCCAACAGCCGCTTCAATAATCTGCTTTGCATGAACATCACCATGATCAGAAGCATCGAAGACATCTGGTGCAAAACGTGCAAACTCAGTTTTACTTGCACTGACACCAAACTCAGCAAGCGTGGCAATATTTTTATCAAACTTTTCCGCAAGGCGCTCAAGCAAATAAGAACATGACTCTCGACCGTCAAGAAAACGCAACGTCACTTGCAAAGCAGCAAGACCAATGCCTGCACCACCGGCTCGATCGTCCAAAGGAAAACCGTAACCACCGACATGCTGAACTTCTTCTTTATCGATCAACCAGCCGATACAGCCTGTACCCAAAATCAAAATAGCACCATCATCGCCATCATGACCACCTAAACACGCCGTATGTGCATCTGATTGCACCACCACGCGTGATCCAAGCCTCGAGACTTGCTCCAAAAAACGATGACGGGCCTTCGGAATTTCTAATCCGGCAATGCCAATACCAACTGGCAGCTTGTCACTCTCAACAAAACCCGCTTGAGATTTTGCCAGATTAATCGCTAAAATCAGCGCCTGCATGGCTTGATCAACACAAATAGATATATTTGAGGCCCCCTGTACAGACTCACCTAACACACACCCTTCATCATTATAAACTCTCGCCCGTGTTGAGGTGCCTCCGCCATCAACACTGATGTAGCAACTCTTATTCATCCCTATCCTTTATTGGTATATTGATAAATTTCAAAAAAAACTCATCCCAGTTTAAAGCAAAACAGATTTTAAGCGTAATATTTTAGTAATTTTTCTACAAGAACAAAAAATATCCTTGCTAGGCCACATAAACTCTAGTAATTTTACTAAATCTTATTTGTTTTCGTGTTAATGATAGTGAAAGGTCAGGATCTCCAATGGATACAGCAATGCAACCAAAATCATCTTCTTTTTCATTATTTATTACCTTTTTTGCCGCAATTGGCGGCGTTCTTTATGGCTACGATATCGGCATTATTAACGGCGCATTGCTCTATATACAGCATGATATTCACATGTCAGCAGCCCAAACATCATTTATTGTCGCCGCAGTGCTTGGTGGCGGCGCATTGTCAACCTTAATCACTGGCTACTTGGCCGACCACTTTGGCCGTAAAAACATGATGATCACAGCGGTCGCCATATTCCTTGTTGGTGTTGCTGTTCTAGCGACTGCGCATAGCTACAACTTATTACTGGTCGGCCGACTCATTCAAGGCATTGGCATTGGCATTATCACTATTATCATTCCACTTTACCTAAGTGAGGTTGCCCCCAAACATTTACGCGGACGTGGTGTTTGCTCCTTTCAAGTATTATTAACCGCTGGCATTCTACTGGCCAATATCATTGCTTATTTTTTTGCCAAAGCGGGAATCAGCTGGCATATGATGTTCTTAAGCTCTGGTATTCCTGCCGTGATTTTAGCTACGGGCTTACTCTTCTTGCCTAAATCACCACGCTGGCTGGTATTTAAAGGTCATATTCAACAAGCACGCCAAACCCTTGAGCAGGTCTACCCTAAAAAAACAGCTTCACAAGAATTAGAACTTATCTGCAGTAGTCATAATCAAAATAACTCGACCTCAATCAGTGCTCTTTTTCAGCGCAAATTTATTTACCCATTGACACTTGTCTTTAGCATTGCCATTTTAAACCAACTCACTGGCATTAATTCTATTTTGCAATTTAGCGCAACACTCTTAAAAGGCGCTGGCTTACACTCTGATCTTGTGGCAATTTTAGGTAGCATCTGGATCACCGTCGTCAATTTCATTATTACCATTATTGCCATGCTACTGGTCGATAAAGTCGGCAGAAAGCCTTTACTAACTATAGGAACTGCTGGGGTCACAATCGCTTTATTATTATCAGGCATTGCCTTTATTTACTTGCCAGAAGGCATAACAAAAGGACTACTCATTGGGATTGGCTTACTCGTTTATATTTTCTTCTTTGCCCTTGGCCCAGGTGTCGTGGTCTGGATTGCCCTCTCTGAGCTATTACCCAACTCAATTCGCAGCATTGGCATGGCAGTTGCTCTCTCACTCAACTCACTCGCATCCACCCTGCTTGCTTCAAGCTTCTTACCCTTAGTCAACCACATCGGCTATGGCGGCATCTTTATACTCTGTGGATTCTTTACTGCAATTTACTTTTATCTTGCTTACTTTAAAATGCCTGAGTCAAAAGGCAAAAGCTTAGAAGAAATTGAAAGTAGCTACAACACAGCGACTCAACCGGCAACAGCCACACCATACAGTAAGTAAGTAAGTAAGCGATTGATCATAATTTTATAATTTAAGGAACCTGATTCATCATGACTACGTTTATGGCCGAAGAAACCCGTTATACCCCTCTCTGCATCGAGAGTCAGCTCAAAGAAAACAATACGCTATGGCAAGAAATTGCAGCGATCATTAAAAAACGTCAGCCACAATTTGCCATGACCATTGGCCGCGGCAGCTCAGACCATGCCTGCACCTTTGCAAAGTACCTGCTCGAAACTCAATATAATTTAGTCACCGCCTCTGCAGCACCTTCAACACGCACCCTCTATCAAGCAAATTTACAACTAAAACATGCCTTGGTTATTGCTATCTCTCAATCAGGCCAAAGTGTCGACCTATGCGAGATGATGGCACATGCAAAAAAACAAGGTGCAACAACCATTGCTATCGTCAATCAAACTGAATCTCCTTTAGCGAATTTAGCTGAATTTGTTATTCCAATTCATGCAGGTGAAGAAAAATCCGTTGCTGCAACTAAAAGCTACATCGGCGCATTAGCCGCCTTATTACAATTTACCAGCACTCTCTCACCACACATTGACCTGCCTTTATCTGCTTTACCCGAGTATTTAAGGCTAGCCCTCGATAGTGATTGGAACCAGAGCTTGCCTACATTTAAAGATGCGAAAACGACACTCATCGTCGGTCGCGGTTATCAATTCCCCATCGCCCAAGAAGCCGCATTAAAGTGTAAGGAAACCGCTATTTTGCACGCTGAGGCCTTCAGTGGCGCTGAGGTCCTGCACGGGCCATTTGCTTTAGTGCAAAATGACTATCCCGTATTGTCTTTTATTCATAAAGACGCTTCTCAACAGCAAATGGTCGACTTAATTGAGCGTATTCAACAAACTGGCGCCCAACCCATTACGGCAGCAGCAGGCAACTTAAGTCATTTAGATCAGTTAAAAGCCCATAGCAAAGAGGTGATATTATTGCCACATAGCTTGCACCCACTACTTGACCCACTCATGACGATCCAAAGCTTTTATGTCTTTATAGAACAATTAGCTCGACTTCGTGGTTTTAATCCAGATGAGCCTTTAAACTTATCTAAAGTCACTTCAACTAAATAGAGCATCAGACACCTAGCGCCTGGCTAATTTCTTAATGACTTACTTAAAGCAAAGCCAAATAGTTGGATTAACTCATCTTGCTGACCTAACACATCGGCAAGATGGTAACCATCAAATACCGCCAAAAAGCTATTTAACGCCTCAGCTAATACCCCTTTGAGCCGGCACACCGGCGCAATTTTGCAACCCGGTTTTGCACTGGTAAAACACTCAACTAAGTCAAAATGCGGCTCCAGCTGACGAATCACTGCACCCAAATTAATCTTCTGTGGGCACTGTGCAAGCTTAATTCCACCCCCCTTGCCTCGAGACGTCTCAATATAACCCAGCTGACCTAACTTATGGATCACTTTACGTAGATGATTAATTGATAAATTATAATTTCTACTGATTTCATCAATCGAGCTACTACTGCCTTTTTTGCAGGCTAAAAAAATTAATACACGTAATGAATAGTCAGTAAATTGAGTCAGTTGCATAAAAATTTAGCCTTGCATTAAATATTCATTTAAGATACATTTTTAAAACATGTATTTCAAATACACTTTATACAACTAAAGCTTAACCTCAATAACAAATCCAATCTAGCCATTATTTTAAGGAACATAGAGATGCTCTCTGAACACACCAAAACCATCGTCAAAGCCACTGCCCCTGTTATGAAAGAGCACGGCCTCACCATTACGCTACGCATGTACGATATTATGTTCGCCCGTTACCCTAAAACTAAAACACTGTTTAATCAAACCCACCAAGAAAATAAGCAACAACCACGTGCTCTAGCCAACTCCATTTATGCCTATGCGGCCAATATCGATAATTTGGATGCCCTTGGCGATGCAGTTGAGCTCATCGCGCACAAACATGCATCTTTAAATATTCTCCCAGAACATTACGATATAGTTGCTGAGTGCTTAATTCAAGCGGTGAAAGATATTTTAAAAGAAGCGGCAACCACAGAAATTATCACCGCCTGGACAGAAGCCTATACGTTTCTTGCCAACGTCTTTATTAATCGAGAAGAAGAGCTATATCAATATGATAGAAATAAAGCAGGCGGCTGGAATGATTTTAGGGCATTTATTATCACCGATAAAGTAAAAGAGTCCACCCATGTTTACTCTTTTTACCTGCGCCCTCAGGATGACCAACCCCTGATCGATTTTCAACCCGGTCAATATATCGCCTTACGCACCCACTTAAACGATACAACCATTACACGTAACTACAGTCTTTCTGCAAGCGATCATCACAATCACTATCGCATCAGTGTCAAACGTGAAGAGCAAGGCCAGCTTAGTCCCTTATTACATGATCAGCTTAATATTAATGATATTGTTGAGCTTACAGCACCCAAGGGAAACTTTACCTTAGAGAATCTACACAAGACTAAAAACCCCATTGTTTTAATCAGCGGGGGCATTGGTATTACCCCTTTATTTGCCATGCTTGAAAAAACACTGAATACACCAGCCAGCCCGCAAATTACCTTTATTCATGCCACAGAAAATAGCAAAACTCATACCTTCAAAAATCAATTAGCAGACTATAGCAGCCAACACACAAATCTTCTAACGTCTTATACTTGCTATCACCAACCCTTAGCCCAAGACCAATGTGACCTAACAGGTACAATCAACCAAGACTGGCTGAGCGAAAAACTACCAAAGAGCCAAGCCAATTACTATCTCTGCGGCTCTCCATTATTTATGAAACATATTTTTCAACAGTTAACCAGCCTTGGCATCAATGAAGAAAGCATTCACTATGAGTACTTTGGGCCTTTAGAACAAATTAATTAATCGTCAAAAGAGTAATCAGAAGTAGTTATCTATCTGATTGCTCTATTTAACATAATGTTTTTTAACACAGTAAGTAAGGAAAGTACCGTGTGTTTATGAACAAAGTAACCCACTGCACCCACATCCATTGCCTTCTCAATATAATTATCATTGTCGCTTTCAGCAGAAACAATAATCAATTGCTTTGGATATATTTTAAAAGAGGCCTCCTGCGTCGGCAGCTTTAGGAGGGCCTTGCTAAACTCAACGTAATCGCTACTATAGAGTATTGTTTTTAAGAACAAAACAATTGCTCAACACAGTCAAACATCTTCTTCAAACTGCCGACAATTGGTGGCGTGACTTCATAGCTAACATGGACAAGCACCGTGATGTCGTTGTGGAAAACGTGATTAAAGTACTTGCATGCGGCACAACCGTGATGGGTCACTCAAAATACTGTTGTAGCAACTCTGAATGCTCTCATACCAAAGTTGTACCTTATACCTGTAAGTCACGTTTTTGCAGTGCATGTGGCAAAAAAGCAACAGAGATTTGGATTGAGGAACAAAATGCCATTCTTCCTCAGTGTGAGTATCAACACATCACTTTTACCATTCCCAAAGAATTTCGTATTTTTTTCCTCTATAACCGTTGGCTGTTAAATGAATTTGTTAAGAAAGCGGCTGAAACTCTGCTTAAAGGAGCCTAAAAGGCGGGTGAGGCCTTTCCTGTCACCAAGATTAGCCTCTGTGACTTTTGCTTTGATAAGAAGGCCGCTTGTATCCGTGATGATATGCCGTTTCCTACCATTAATTTTCATACCCATGTAAGCCACCACGATCCGTTATTTTAACAGATTGACTGTCAGCAATCCCTGCCGAGGGTGTTGGCTTTTTGCCATCAAGCTTTCTTAGCTTATTCCTTAAAATAGCATGTATTCTTTCGAAAATATTACATTTAATCCAACTACGATACTGTGTATACACTGATTTCCAGGGAGGAAAATCTTTTGGTAGATGCCTCCAGGAACATCCTGTTCTTAGTAGATACAAAGTTGCATTAAACATAACTCTTTTCCCATATTTAGGTGGTCTCCCTCCTCGTTTTTTACTGTTAACCAAGTATTTCCTTATCAAAGTCCACTCAGAATCGCTAACGTTGTCGGGGTAAAGAGGTGAATGCATGAAAAATAACCGAATATACTGATTTATAAATCAGTAATCTACCAAAAAATGGGTTTAAAGACACCCTCTAATAGGTACCCCTTCATCAATCATTTTGAATACTCGAATTCTTAAGTCATAACTGTAAGGAGAAGGCATTGTTTTTCCTTATTGTATTTTTTAATCTCCTGATATTATGTCAGAAACTGTTGATCGAGTGCTATAACTGCTCTGCTGACGCTGGATTAAAACTAAAATTAATTTGGTAGTTTAATGGCAATTACACCAGAGCAGTTAAGAGTATAATAGCGCTACTATGGCATAAAACTGATAATTTCCTTACGAACATCAGACACTACCAAAGGACGAGTCATTTCCTCTAAGAATAATAGGGCTGCCTTTTTAGCTAAGCGATTAGTAATTTCCTGAGCAAGCTGGCATTTAAAGTCAAAGCTTAAGGGTAAAATATTGACTTTTTTGCCTTCACTCGTACTATTATCGGTTAGGACATGTAATTCCATGCCATCCCTTGTCGGATAGATATAATCCGACTCTCGAATAGGGTCAGCTCCAATTGTGCCTTCAGGCAGATAATCGGGTAAAGCTATTTTTTTCATTATAATTAATATCCTTTTTTATTTTTAATAGAAACTAGGTTTCATTGACATTGCACTTCACCATAAGATGGTGTTTGAAAAAACGTAACAAAGGGTATCCCAAACGCTTTTGATAAACAAGTAGCATTTATTTTTATAAGCGATTAATCTCTCCCGTAGCAGACCTATGCTTGTATAAGTTAGAAATATATTAGATAGGCGAATGTAAATATTCATATAACTAATTTATACTCAATATTTAGCATATAAAGCAATGCATTTGTTAAGAAGAAAAAAAGCCGTACAAACCGTGTAAAAAGATTAGTCTTTATTTAACTTTAATGAAATATATTTAAAAAATATATAATTTATATTTAAATTTAATATGATAAAATCTATTTTATTTATTATATAAAAATAATTAATAACTATTAAATTTCAATCTAAACATTAATTAATTTAACTTTAATATTAAAATTAGCCTGCAAAAATAGAATATGCCAAATATTTTTTTATTAATTATAAAATCAACCAATTCATTCATTTTCTCATATAAACATAAAATTAATTACATTATAATTTCAATATAAATACCTTTAATACAATAAATAAAACATATTAACAATATAACCACATAAGCAGAAATTTATTTAAGTTAAATACTTACTTTATTAAGTAACAGATAGTTTATATATAAAAATAGAGATAAATTCTCAATGCATTATTAATGTTTATGGTCATTTTTAATTTAAATTATTACCATTAGTTTAATCCCACTAGCAAATATGCTTAAGATATTGAAGTATCCACACTTATCATTAAATTGTAAATTATCGTCTGAACTCTTGTATCAGTTAATATTAATCGCAAGATGATTCCGTGTTTTATCTAAAACTTATTAACGTATTTACGCTTTGGAGTTATATATGCCTAAATATACATTTGTCCCGTTTGAAGGTAAAGATAGATCAATGGCAGTTCTTGCTCGTAAATGGCGCCGTGGTCAGTATACAATGAAAGAGCATAGCGAGGGTGATTGGCCTGAGGTACGTACATACGATAAAACCTCTAATCAACTATCCGATATTGGCCCAGGTGATAAATTATATATTTATGCTCATGGGTTGATAGGTACTGGGCAAGTGCGTAGTACCCAGCATAGCGTAGTAGAATCCGAATATCTTACACCTGAAGAATTAGCTGATCGGCTTATTGCAAGTGGCTTAAGACGAGACATTCAACAAATTAATTTATTTATGTGTGAGAGTGGCCGCACTTACATTGGTAAAGGGCATCCTGAATTAGAGGGAACGTCAATTGCAGGAAAGTTTGCTGCCAGGCTTTCACAACGAGGTTTTCGCGATATAGCCGTGATAGGTTATACCCAACCATTAGACCCGGCCATAGGTTATGCAGCAACATTATCTGGAACAGCTAAGCATTGCTCAAGATACAAAGAGATACGCAGGACAGTTGATAATTCAGAGTTAGTCGGACCCTTGAGAAGAGCAAAAGAGGTACAAAGAAGATACAGCATAGACGAGGATGGCCATGTAATGGACTCTAGCACAGGTGAGTATTCATACAGAAATAATGGACCCATCAGAGTGCCACGACACTTGTTTAGTAGCGCTTTTGCTAGTAGCCCAGCCAGCCCTAGTCTTTATGACAGTGCGCTTAGAGCAGTTAAAACACCATTATCAGACCAAATTGATAGTACACCAGAGCCAACCACATCATCAACATTGATATTTGATCGTGTTGCAGACAGCGATTCTGGCCTTTATGACAGTGCCCTAAAAGAAGTTACAACACCATTAGCAGACCAACTTGCAATGTAATTATAGCTGTAACCCTTTGCCCACGGAGAGGGCCTGCTTTAGCACTGTTGCGAAAAGCCATAATGAGCTTCCATAAGGTTACTTCCTTGCTACTTCGATGAAAACCCCTATGATCCTCAACAAGCCACAAGGGTAAAAATTAACTATTTAACGCCGAGCTCTTTTAAACGCTCATCTAAATAGCTTTTTGCCGTATGACGCTCTGATAACACAACGTCTGAGCGAGGGTGTAAAAATAACGGTGCTGTTAAGCGTGAGTTGGCCGAACCTGCGCCAGTTGGATTAATCACTCGATGTAAAGTCGATGGATAATACCCAGCAGTTACTTCTTCTAGCATATCCCCAGCATTAATCACAATAGTCTCCGGCTCACAAGGCACATCAATCCAGTCTGACCCCAATGGTTTTACCTGTAAACCTGGCTCATTTGATGAAGGCAATACTGTTAACAAGTTAATATCACCATGGGCTGCTGCACGAATAGCGCCGGGCTCTTCGTCACCGGTCATCGGCGGATAGTGTAAAATGCGTTGTAGAATATTATCACTCTCTGTAATCATACTAGCAAAGGATTCAGATAATTTTTCACGAATTTCGGCCGGAGTTTCCGCTTCCAACCAGTTTAATAAAGTAACGGCAAGCTCTGTTGATTTTTCACGTAACTTATGCGCTTGATTCGATAAACCTGCTGGATAGCGACCCCAAGAATAAATATGATAATACTCTTTAATGTCTTTTTCAGTATGACCTTTAGCCGTTTCAGAGACTTCTGGCGGAAAATAGCCATCTTGCTTATCACGGTCAAATAAATATTGATACTTCGCCTCAGTTTTAAAAAACGCCAGCCATTCATCATAAACAGAACGGACCAGCTCAAATGGAATTCCATGATTTTTTACCACTGCAAATCCGGTTTCACGCAAAGACAAGGCAAAATCTTGCGCTGCGGTTTCTAATTGACAATCAACAATGCGCACTTGCGCCATCTTAACTTACCTCTCTACTCACTTGAACCACGACTCTTTAACTGTCACCGTTATTTCTATTAGTCATCTCTGATTACTTAATTTTACTTAAATACGCAGAGGCTGAGCCAGCTCTTTACCATGCAGCCGCAGCGCACTTCTATTAAACCATTGCAATTGATCTTGCATAAACCAACTGACAACCTGTGGATATAATACGTGTTCAAGTCCTTGAACTCGCTGAGCTAAGCTTAGCTCATCATCTTCAGGACTAATCTGACAACAGCTTTGGGCAATCACCAGGCCGCCATCTAGATCAGCACTAACAAAGTGTACCGATGCGCCATGCTCAGCATCACCCGCTTCTAGCGCACGCCTATGCGTATGCAAACCTTTATACTTTGGCAATAACGAAGGATGAATATTAAGCAAGCGCCCTTGAAAGTGCTCAACAAAAAAAGCACTCAAAATACGCATAAAGCCAGCCAGAACCAC
Organism: Piscirickettsiaceae bacterium NZ-RLO1; assembly: GCA_001644975.1. Classification (GTDB taxonomy): domain Bacteria; phylum Pseudomonadota; class Gammaproteobacteria; order Piscirickettsiales; family Piscirickettsiaceae; genus Piscirickettsia. Next base: position 9,094 of record LVCQ01000045.1, on the reverse strand, counting down.
TAATTTAGGCTGGTAATATTCAATGAGCTCTAATAGTGCAGCATCATAAACCTCGCGCTCTCGAAAGTCTTGGTGACTTAAAACCCGAGTTTCAATCCCCACCTGCTCGGCACGTTGTAAACCCAACGCATCGGCGTTATTACTAATCACTGCAACAATATGACCGACTCTTTGGGAATCTTGATGAATCGTATCAATCAGCGCCTGCAAATTCGACCCTGACCCTGAAATCAATACGACAATACGATCATTTTTATTACTCATAAAACGACACGCTTTACTCTGAAAAAATTACCGGTTGATCTTGACCATCAATCATCTCACCCACTACCCACGCATTCTCACCACAAGCGGCTAAGTGCGCCAAACAATCATCCACATCTTCACGCGCCACACAGATCACCATACCCACACCACAATTAAACGTCCGATACATCTCGTCAATTGCGACACCACCTTGCTGCTGTAGCCATTGGAAAATTTCCGGCCACTGCCACGATGCGGTATTAATTTTGGCGCTCACCCCTGCTGGTAAAACACGCGGTAAATTCTCAGGTAAACCACCACCGGTAATATGTGCACAAGCATGTATTTTATCTTGATTAAATAGCGGCAATAACGATTTTATATAAATCCGCGTCGGCGCAAGTAATAATTCAGCCAACGTTTTCCCCGATTCAGGTAGTACAGTCTCAAAACCCTGCCCTGCAACAGCTAAAATTTTACGAACTAAGGAATAGCCATTCGAATGTACACCTGAGGAACCTAAAGCAATTAAGACATCACCTGACTTCACTCGGCTGGCATCAACAATGCGCTCTTTTTCCACCACACCGACACAAAAACCCGCCAGATCATAATCACCCGCGCTGTACATCCCAGGCATCTCAGCGGTCTCACCGCCAACTAAAGCCGCTCCCGCTTGCAAACAGCCCTCACCTATGCCTTTGATAACACTGGCAGCAACATCCACATCAAGCTCACCCGTTGCATAATAATCCAAGAAAAATAACGGCTCAGCACCAATGACAATCAGATCATTCACACACATCGCAACTAAATCAATACCCACCGTATCATGAATTCCAAGCTCTAAAGCAAGCTTTAACTTAGTCCCTACGCCATCCGTGCCTGAAACTAAAACAGGGGTTTTATAACGATCAGTCGGCAGCTCAAACAAAGCGCCAAAGCCACCCAAACTGCCCATAACCCCTGGACGATGTGTCGCTTTGGCAACATGTTTAATACGCTCAACCAAACGATTGCCAGCATCAATATTGACTCCAGCATCACGGTAACTTAAAGACGGCTTTTGCACGATCGATACTCCTGGCATTCCAATACAACATGGGCATTGTAGCAGTCTGAAGCTGCTCTGCAAGAGTAACAAGACAATTACTATCGACTTACTATACACTTAAGACAGGTGTTTCTCTCAAAATGCAAGGCAAATCAATGCGTCGGTTTTTGTTTTTATATCGCCTCCTACTTATCGCTCTCCTGCTGATATCCCAGATAATGCTGTCAGTAAGCTTTGCTATTTTCTTACCCAACTTATTTCAAGCTGATATTCCCATAGAGCACAACACGCAAAGCGAACGCGACCTCGCCTTAGGCACCGCTTTATTCAGTATTATCACTAAAATCACACCAAGCCCCTTAAATTCAGAACAAAAAAAACAATTACAGCAATCCCCTTGGCGCTTTGTTAGCTCTTATACAGTCAAAAAAGCCACACCGCCAGACACAAACACTCCCACTCACGCCATAGAACCACTGGTATTTCACGTGCAAATTAATCAGCAACAACTTAAAGCCTGGTTAAAAGAACAAAACATTGCCTTTTGGAGTAACTATCGACCTCTTACTTTAGTCTGGCTCAGCATAGATAACGACATGCAAAAACTCATTGTCGGCGATACTGACCAACTAACCACACAGATTCTCAATAAAACAGCGAAACAATATGGCATTCCACTACAGTTTCCTAAAGCCGATGTGCGAGATCTTGAGCAGGTCAATGCGAATGATATTTGGAACTTCAATACAACTGCTCTTAAAAAAGCCTCAAAGCGCTACCGTCCGGACATCATATTAGCAGGGCGCATTTTTCCAACCACGACGGGTTGGGAAGCAAATTGGCACCTGATCACCAACCATCATCAGCAAGCGCTGACATGGCGCAGTGCCAGTGAACACTTAAGTGGCGTTCTAAAAACCGCCACAGCAAAACTTGCCCAAACCCTCGCCAAGCTCTATCAAAATTCACAAGAAGAACATCGGCTGACCCTGCAAGTACAAGGCATTGATCATTTACAGCAATACCGTAATCTAACCACCTATTTAAGCCAGCAGCACATGATCAGCCAAGTACAAACACAATCGATTGCCGCAGATCGCGTCACTCTCAGTATTATCAGCAATGTTAACCCACAGCAACTATTAAAAACGCTTGCGTTAAGCCGCAAACTAATCACAATAGAAGGTCAAGCATCACCTGCCTCCTGGCTTAACTTCCGTTGGCAAGGTTAACTTTAACAATAAAACAGGAGATCGATGTGCATATTAAACGTTGGTTACTTCCCGCATCCATCGCCGGATTTTTTTTGCTTGTTTATCTACTCAGCCCAATTTTAGGCTCTTTTTTTGCAGCGATCTTGCTCGCTTATTTAGGTAGCCCTTGGGTCTTGCGCCTGGAAAGTTACCATATTCCACGAACACTCAGCGTGCTGGTTATTTTATTTCTCATCGGTGCTGTCCTGTTTAGTCTGCCTTTAATTATTATTCCAATGGTTGAAATGCAGGTCGTTCTTTTAATCAATCAATTGCCTAAAATTAACCATTATCTACAAAGCCATATTTTTCCTTTACTTAGTCATTATCTCCACCTAGACATCAAAACATTTAACTTGAATCTACCCGACTTAACACAAAAATTCAGTATGCTACTAACTCAAAATCCTGATTTATTAAAAATTTCCTGGAATACTGTATTTAGCTCAGGGATTAAAATAATTGAATGGGGAATTCAACTTGTTCTGGTGCCTGTCGTCGCTTTTTATTTTTTACGTGACTGGAATACGATTCTTGCCAAAGGCCGTAATTTATTACCTCGCCGCCTAGAACCAACGCTGTATAAACTCATTACAACTTGCGATGAAGTCCTGGCTGCTTTTTTGCGTGGCCAACTGTTCGTTATGCTTTGTTTGGGTGTTTTTTATGCCCTGGGCTTATCTGTTGTCGGCCTTAAAACAGCCGTATTAATTGGTATGCTCGTTGGCATTATCAGCATTGTCCCCTATTTGGGCAGCATTGCTGGTATTATCATTGCTGTTTTAAGTGCAATCGCTCAATTTCAGGATATTTCCCATATTATCTATGTCTTGATCGTTTTTATCTTAGGCCATGCTTTAGAAGGCTGGGTGCTTACCCCCTTACTCGTGGGCGATCGTATTGGTCTGCACCCTGTTGCCGTTATTTTTGCCGTGCTTGCCGGTGGGCAGCTTTTTGGCTTTGCTGGCGTATTACTTGCACTGCCCGCCGCTGCTATCATTATGGTAATTATCCGCTACTTTTATCAAGATTATATCAGCAGCCATTTTTACCAACAAGAAAGCCAATATTCATCAGCGTCTGCTGCTGATGACCCAGGTTCTTTAGAAAAATAAAAGATAAAGTAAATAATCAACTGGTCAGTTTTAACCCGATCACTCCGGATATAATCAGGGCAATACAGACTAAACGCGGCCAGTCTTTCGATTCGTTAAAGTAAATCATGCCAACTAACGCAATGCCTACCGCACCAATGCCGGTCCATACTGCATAAGCAGTCCCCACAGGAATCACCCCAAACACATGAGAAAGCACATATAAGCTTAATCCCATTTGTATCACCATCAACAAAGTTGGCAAACGCTTTTTAAAGCCATCACTGAGCTTTAAACAAATAATGCCACTAATCTCAAGCAAACCACCTAAAAATAAAAAACCCCAAGCACTCATAAAACTTCCTCCGACTTTTTCTTCTCCTCACTCTTACTAACCGTTAAAAATAACTTCAAACCAACCACACCGCAGATAATTGCGATAAGGCTTAACACTCTGAAAAAAGCCGTCGACTCATCAAAAAGCACCATACCCAGCAGTGCCGTACCTGCAGCACCCGCACCCGTCCAAATCGCATAAGCTGTACCAATGGGAATACTCCTTACTGCCACCGCCAAACAATAAAAACTAATAATTAAGCCAATAATAACAATAATCACCGGAACAATACTTTGAAAGCCATGCGTGAATTTTAAGGCCAGCGCCCACACAATCTCCGCAACACTCGCGATGATTAAATAAATCCAAGCCATAGCAACACCTCAAACTCCAAATACACCCAACTAAACCACCCTCATACTACTACAGTTAACTTACTAACAAAACGGCTCTGCACTCTCAATGTGCTTATATTATGGATAAGCATGTACTCCAGTGACCGCATGACTGGCAAGGTCTTTCGCTAACGTTTCATCTTCACTGGCTTGATCAAAAAACAACGGTAAAACAACTCCAACAACACAGCCCACACCACAACCAACCGTTGCACCCATTGCGCTAGTAGCCGCAATAGTTGAACCAAGATACCCTCCAGCAATACTGCCAAAAATTGCCCCCGGACCTGACCATGCACTGGCAAGCGCCCCCGTAGCAGCACCAGTTAAAGCTGCTGTTGCCACAGAGATAAAACCAATCATTAGTTTTGCCCACCCCGGTTTACTTCTAAACCAATGATCCTTCTTAGCACAGTCCTCATACTCTTTTAGCAACCTCATTTTATCAACCTCTGATAAATAATCAGAGTTCATATGATGTACCAGCTCTTTTAAGTTAAATATTTGCTCCTGTGCGTAACAATCCGCTTCAGTCAACGCGCTTTTTACCAACTTATTTTTAAGCATATTCGCTGCTCTTTGAAAATGCTCACCTGACTCAGTATCCGTTTTTATCCTGCATACTTCCTCACATAAGGAAAAAATATTAAACGCTAAACTCGATGTCTCCAATATTCTTTGAATAGATCCCGGCTCATCCAACCCCAGAGTCTCTAAAAATCGATATACTTGATCAAATTGTTGAGGATGATCAAGTATTTGCTGAACATAAGCAGGCTGATTCAGCCCCAGAAATTTCAAACGCTGACAATTTTTATCAAAAAGCTCGGGGTAATCAAGCATACATTGAACATCTCTTGGTAAGTCCAGCCCAAGTGCTTGCAAATGCTGATAATTTTGATCAAACCATTCAGGGTGGTCAATCACCTGCTGTACATAGTCTTGTTGATTCAATCCAAGCTGATTAAGAATTAAAAAAACCTCGTGATAATCTTCAAATATCTCCATTAAATCCAAGCCAGGAAAATCTAGTAGTAATTGTAAATATACCCTCTGATTTAAACTAAGACATTTTAAACGCTGATAACTTTGATCAAAGCAATCAGGGTAATTAAGCAATTGCTGAACATACTGTGCTTGATCTAGTCCAAAATCTTGCAGGTGCCGATAATTGCGATCGAACAATTCAAGATGATCAAGCACCCGTTCAATATCTTTTCGCAAGTTAAGTTGAAACCGATTAAGCCTTAAAAAAATATTTTTATGCTTTTGCAATTGAGCAATTAAATCAAAATGATGATGATCAAGTGCTAATTGCATATATACCGCTTGATCCAAGCCAAGCGCGACTAGACGCCAATAATTTTTGGAGAACGTCAAGGGATCCTCAAGCACACGCCGCACATACCTTGTCTGATGAAGTTTGAATCGATTAAGGGTTAAAAAAAGATCCCTATGTGCTTCAAACTGTCTAATCAAACTCGGAGTATCCAGCGCTAGCTGAACATAGGTAATTTGATTAAGCCCCAAAACAACTAATTGTCGATAGCTTTTAGCAAACTGCATCGGATCAGCAAGTACCTGTTGAACATGGTGCGACTGCCCAAGGCCAAATTGATTAAGTAATAAAAAAAGTTCTTTATAGCTTGCTAATTGATTAAGCAAGCTCGGGGTATCGAGCACGCATTGAACATACGTGGTCTGATCAAGGCCAAGAGCCTGCAAACGCTGATAAGTCCGGTCAAACCAACCAAGGTGATTGAGTACTTGTTGAACATATCTTGCTTGACTCAGCCCAAGAGACTCCAAGTACTGATAGCTTTGATCAAATTGCTGAGGATGAGCCAGTGCCTTTACTAAATTATGAGGCGTATAAAGCCTAAGTTTAATCAAAATAAGTTTGACGCAAACATCAATAGGTGATATTCCACGCATCCTCGCATTTCTCGTATCAAGTAAATCCCAAAGCTGCTGATTGTGTATTGGCACTTTAAAAATAGCTGGGCGATCGTCAACATACCTCAAATCAGGAAAGACAGGCTGAAGCCAGCGAGCTAAACGAGTTTTTGGCAACAACCCTATAGTCCGTAACAAAGCAAAAGTATCTTTTGCCGCCTTACTGGATTGATTATAATCATTACTAACATAGCACGGGGAGCCTGGAGATTCTTCTAAGGGAGTTGCTAACTTTTGAGAAAGACCATAATCAATTAAATGAGTATTTAGATCCGGACCTACACAAACATTACCAGGCTTGATATCCAAGTGAGCATATTGAGTTTCTGTATGTGAGTAAGTTCCAGCATGTAAATGGTGAACCTCACGGGCCAAACTGATAGCTAAACTATACTGTTGTTTTTCCGACAGGGTATTTTCAGTTAAAAACTTATCAAGGGGAGTTCCTAAAAATGGGTATATTTGATAATGTTTACTGTCTTGACTAAAAGGACTTAATGCCTTCCCCACATCAAAGGCAATACTCCCTTCGGGAATAGAGGATACTTTAATCGCCCACATGCGTCTATCTTCTGTTTCTCCAAAAGTAACCTCACCATAAGTCCCTTTCCCTAGTAATTTACCATTTGATTTTACAAAAATATCAGGACCACTTCCCTTTAAATAACGGTGCGTAAGAACAACCGATTCACCCGTTTCATCATCAATGAATTGTGTTCTTCTAGTATGACGTGGGTGTATCTCTGTGCCTGGTGACTCTCCTTCTAAATACTTTTTAGCAATACGCCATTCAATGGCTTTTTGTTCATCTTCAGTTCTTCCACTCTCACCTCTCCATTTCACCCTTGGCATAAACATCCTAACCTTTAGTACTTAAGTTACCTATTTAAAGTATGAAGCTAACAAATCAACTGGATGGGTCTTTTTAAGACATTAAAACCATTAGCCTAAGCAAAACAATATTCCTTACACAGTTTGATGCACATAATGTGATTCTCTTCACTAACAACGCTAGTAAGCAATACTATTTTTCTTAAAATCTTATTTAATTCCCTAAATATATCCATATTATTCACGTCAGCATAATAATAGTAAATCTAAAAATACTTATATATGGAAAAAAACTACACATAAGTTATCTAGAGATACCATGGCATGATAACTTTGCACAAAAAAATAGAGATTGTATATGGATAGTTTTCAAATTTTTATTAGGCTGTTTTGACATTTTCTTATAAAACATACAGCATTGCTTTATTTTGATAATCACTTTATTAAACTAAGACCAATATTTTAAATTTTAACTTAATTTATTAGCTGATTTATTTTAGTTCCAAAGTAAATTAAAATTTATCCACTAAATCATAGCTATTATTTAAATATCATAGTTATTAAATAAGAGCAGTTCTGTACTAAATAACAGCAGACTCTAACAGCTTAATCGTTCCATTGTTCGCATTCATTATCACAGGCAACCCTTCTGGTAAAGTGAAATTTTCTGGTATATGGCCAATCATAGATCCCATAAATGCAGGAATATTTCTAGATGCAACATAATGCTCAACAATTTCTCTTAATGTCTTCGCTCCACCACTTCCTGCAACTACTTCGCAACGAGTACATTTACCAAAAATAAAACCTTTAATCTCCTTAAAAACTCCGGCTAACTCTAATTGTGATAATAAACGGTCAATGCGATAGTTTTTCTCATCAACATCCTCAACAAACAAGATTTTTCCTTGCCAGCTGGGTTCATATTCAGTACCCAACAAAGCAACTAATACAGACAAATTGCCACCAATCAAAGGCCCAGAAGCCACACCCTCATGAATAACTTCAATACGATCTTTTGTTACAATCAAATCGACTGTAAGATCTACTGCAGAGCGAGGATTCTCAAATAAAACCTTATCTCCATCAAACAATACTTTTTTCATATAGTCGACAGTAAACTCCGGCCACGATTGTATACCCATGGTGCCATGAAACGTCTCAAGCCCAGTTTTTTTATTAATTGCCAACAATAATGATGTAATATCACTAAAGCCGATCAGAATCTTTGGATTTTTTTTAATATTATCATAGTCTATAAGTGGCAAAACCCTGCTACTGCCCCAACCACCTCGGACTTCAAAAATAGCTTTAACCTCGGGGTTTGAAAATGCTTGGTTTAAATCATCAGCGCGCTGTGCATCTGTTCCAGCAAAGTAGCCATCTCGAGAATACACGTGTTTTCCTAAAATGACATTTAACCCTAGCGCTTCTAACCTTTCTTTCGCAAATTCAATAGACTGGTTTGTCGGCGCCCTTGACGCAGATGAAATCAGTGCAACCGTATCGCCACGCTCAAGGTGTGATGGCTTTATTAAGCTGTTTGCAAAAGCTGAATGAGTTATAAAAAAGAGGGGGAGAAGTAAAGCGCCCTCCGTCATCTGAAGTGCAACACTCAGTAGAGAGTTCATATTCATACAGATAAACTCTCTAGTTCGCCTTTTGACTTAGAGGGTAGAGATGGTTTATCGGCACTTAAATGAAAAAGATCGTTTTTATATCGAACAACGATTATCAGAAGGAGACTCGCTCAGATCAATTGCTAGAGCACTTGACTTTTCTCCTAGCACGATTAGCCGCGAGATTAAACGGCATACCCCAAGCGATTTTAACGGTCTTTATTGCCATCGCTTGGCCTCGCGTTGTACAGAAGAAAAACGAGCTAACGCTTAAGCAAGGACAAGCTTTTCAGCAAATCACAGAGAAAG
>LVCQ01000044.1 GCA_001644975.1 Piscirickettsiaceae bacterium NZ-RLO1 | reverse complement strand
CATTCGCTGCGAGCCAAGGAGTGCAAAGCACGGGGTGAGTAGGCCGAGGTAGGTGAGGATTTTTAGCAGAGCGGAGTTGCGGAAGACCGTAAGGTCTGTAGCAAGCGTAACGAGTGTCTAAAAATCTTTACGAGCCGTAGCGCCATTTGAGAGCAGGGTATGTAGTGGCCGATTCAAGGCACGTAATGCCCTGTGACGAGGGCAGCCGAGGGTTTATAGTCGTCGCGTTTTGCTCGGCGATTTTGCATCATTGGATGTGCAAAATACCTACCGAGGTAGCGACGCTTACGTTAACCTTTCAGGAATAAATCGTTAAACTATTCTGTCTGAAAACTCGGGAGCATTATACTTTTTCAATAGAACCTTATATCGAACTCACGTTGGAATAAATTTAAAAAACTGAAGCTTTGCTAGTAAAGCTTTTCGAAAATATCTACTGAATTGCCCTGTATTTGGGATTTCTGACTTAAAAAGGCAGCCTTATTAGCTGCCTTTGTTGGGTAGTTAGAGTTGGAAAATTGCTGGATTAGCTAGCAGCCGCTGCAACGAGAGGAGGGGCCTCAGGTCCGACTTCAGGTCGGCTTACGCTTCCTGCATCAGTGATAAATGCAGCATGAAAAATATTACCTTTGGTTTCGTTACGTAGATTGGCTGTAGTTGTCCTATCTTGTCTTAATTTCTTATCCTCGACACCTAGAAAACCTTTTAAAATATCTCTTTCAAAATCAAGTTTCTTTGTTGTATTATTCGGATTAATGACCGCCCTAATAAGCGAGTCTGCTTCTATTAGGTTGATAACAAAGTTACCTGTCGTTGTTGCATTCTTAGCAAAGCCTCCATCAGAGCCTCGATGTTGGCAGGCGACGCCAAGAACTTGCTTTAGCATGACTTTGAAATCACTATCAGACATGAAATTTTCTTTATGTTTTTGTAAATCATCCCGCAGTAGTTCTAGGATTTTTCCTTTGTTGGTGCCTGCAAGGTTTTTCTCAGATTTTTCTAGAGCTTTGACTACAATTTCGAACAGATTACCCGTTCTTCTCGTATTATCACTCGGGCTAAGTGCAGCTGTAGTATTCGCTGCTTTAGGTTGAGTTGCTAAGGTGGACTTGTCTTTTAACTGTTCCTGTGTAGTTTTTAATTTAGCTTCTAACTCTTTATTTGCACTTTCTAACCCTTTATTTACACCATTTAATTCAGCTAGCTGAGTAGACAGTTCTTGTATTTTTTGATACGCATCTTCTAGCTTTTTTTCGAGATCTGACAGTGTTTGCTTAGCCTGCCTTATTTGAAGGTTAGCATTCTCGATCAGTTCGTCGACGTGTTCTGAGCTTTCTTGGTAATATTTCGCCATTTCTTTAAGTTCATGAGTAAATTCTTTTAAAGAATCTATTTGCCTTTGATGCTCGTCTCTATACTTATCACGAAACGTATTAAAAGTAGTCCTATCTGCAATAGCACCTGCTAGAGCGGTTAACTCTGCCAGAATACTTAGACTGCGAGTTTCTAGGTGCTTGGACAATCGGTCGACTTTACTTTGAAGACTTTCGAAATGACGTTTCATTCGAGCGCGATCTTCTTCGCGAGCTTCTTCTACTTTCGTTATTGTAGCTTCTGCATCACTGAGCTTTTTTTGAGCTTGTTCAGCAGATTCACTTGATTCATCGATTAGGGCTTGTATTTGCTTATCTTTTTCCTCCATTTCAGAAATTTTAGCACCAAGAGACTCATTTATTTGACCAAGTTCAGATGTGGATTCATGCAATCGTTTTTTTGTATCATCAATAACTCCTTGCTTTCTTGTGTTAGCAGTTTCGAGCCTGAAGATCTTTGCGTTTAATCTAGCTATCTCCTCTTGTGTTGCTGCTGCTGTAATTTTAGTCTCTTCACGCGGCTTGGCCTCTGTAGCATAGCGTTGAGTAGATTCTCTAAATCCTTTTTTATGTTCTTCAAGCTGATCTCTAATCCTTTGAGCTCGGGCTTTGGGGCTTTCACTTGTTTGAGGCATATAGCCAAAAGCTAGGTCAGGGCCGGAGACAGAGCCTAGCATAGCGCTAGGGAGCACTGGTCTAATTGTTTTTGGTTTTACATTTCCACTTTCTAGCTGCTGAATAAATTCTTCAGCAAGCGCCTCAAGCCTTATTAAGTCAGCATCACTTTGAATATCAAATGTAATTTGTCTGCCTTCACAGGAAACCAAGCTGCCGAAAGTACCTTGTGCAAGTGGGATAAAGCTTTTACTGGAAAAGCGTTTTAACAAGCCTTGAATATGTGCTGTGAGTTCAGCGTTTATATCTTTATAATCTATACGAGATGGTAGTGCGGTTAGTTGCTTTTCACGAATGCCATATTTTTTCGCAACAGCGCTCACTTCTTGTTCTAATTTCTGAATGCTTTCTTGTGATTGCTCGCGTGATTTTTCAAATTGATCCAGTTTATTATATTGTTGAACCTGCTTATAGGCATTATCCAGCTCCCCTTTAAACTTCCCGAGTTTACCAGCTAAAGTATAAGCTGCTTGTGGTCTTATTATTCCATCTATTACACTAGTACGCTGAAGGTGGTCTATTAATGGTCCTGCATTTTTTCTATATATATCATCCGCTTTATCTTTAAGGTGTTCCATCATCTCATAACATCTTTTTCGCGTGGCGATGCTGGAGCTAGATGTACTAAATGCAAATGGGGCAGCACTAGAGGCCGACTCTGTACGGATGTGCACATTCATGTAGTGGGCTAATCTTGCGATATCTGCTGAAATCTGCGCGAGTTGAAGCATGGCAACATAGCCGTGAGCGAGCTTAAGTTTTTTTTCTTCTGGGAGTGGTGTTTTTTGAATTGTTCCACTATGGGTTCTAGAGTAGTCCGTTGCATTAAACTCAGAGCTTTGAAAGGCTTTTGTTGCTATCAGTTCTTTGAGCTGATCATCTGTCAGTTTAAATGGAGTATCTGATTGATAATTAAAGTCCTCTAATGAGGCAGCAACCTGTTGAATCGTATGGATAAAACCGAGGTTATCGTCTGTTGGCAATACAGTAGCTGACTCATTGATGCTGAAAAGTCCTTTTTTTTCTATTGCAGGGACAACGGTACCTACGGCTATGTCGTTTAACAAGGCAGTGGTTAGAGGGGCGTGAATCTTTTGAGAAGAGACTCCCATGGTGGCGAGACGCAATGTGCTATCGGCGAATCTTCTAGAGAGTTCTTCTAAGCGTGAAAAATCTGCATCTGCATTAACAGAATCTGCGATACCTTGCAGTGCAGTATAGGCATTTATACTTTTTCGGAAGCCTTTATCCTGATCTTGCTCTTTCTGGTCTAAAGCTTGTTGGCTGCCGTGTTGTCGTTGAGTTGGCATGATCTCTAAGATACGAGCGACGAAGCTTACTCTGCTCTTGGCTCCATCCATCCGAGCGAACTCTTCAAGGAAGCTCGCAAACATTTCCAATTTTTTAAAATCATCTTTATCCTTGCCCGTTAAACCCATCAGGCCGGCTTGAGAAAGTAGAATATAGTGCAAATAGCAAAGTATACTATGGATTGGATCACCCGTCTTTTTTCTGTGGTTATTATAGCTCGATAGGTGGTAACCGACTTTGTAGAGCGTTCTTTTATAAGGGTTGCCATGGGCAACTTGCTCTAAAGCATACTCTTGCAGCTCTTGACGGATTCCCATTTCACCATTTGCTTGATCGAGGTTAAAGGGCTTGGGAAAGCCAGCAGTGCCAAGTGTTCTGTTAAAGATCTCTAAAAGTTTACTGGCTTCTTCCTGCTTTTGTTTATTTATTTTATTTTTGACATATATGGCAGTGGCGACGGCAGCGCTTGTTGCCAGAGCTCCCTCTGCGAGCCCTTCTCTATTTACGCTAAATAATTCTTTTCCCATCAGTGAATTCCTTGAACAGTTCTTTTTTAGTTAACCTAATAAAGTGATTAAATAATAAAAATAATCGATAATATTTAATTAATATTGGTATTCTTAGTTAAAATGATAATTTCTCCATGTAGGGATTCCTTAAATTATTAGTTTTTAGCGCCTCTAATAAAATAGTTAGTAAGGATAATATAAGCGTTAGTTTATCGCTTAATCGCCTTAACTAAATCCTGTTGTATCTGAATCAAATCGTGATTTTTCCATTGGTATACTCCTTGAATTATTCCTTCTTAATACTCCTTATTCGCTAGTCTAACGAAAGGGCTTTGATAATGAATATAATGAAAATAATATAAATAGTTATTTATTATGTTAAGTCTCATAACGCGCTAGAGCGCAAAAGCGTTGGAGCTGAATGAAAATATATGGTTAAGGATCTTAACAATTTACTTATAGTTATTTTTTATTCGGTCTAATTAATATGGATAAATTGTGATAATATTTTTACAATTTATAGTGTATTTATTTTTTATAGGATTTTATTATATTAATTTTTATTTATGTAAATAAAAAGTGATGTTTTATTTCATAAATACATTATGAGTTTTTGACGTATGAGCGTTGTTTCTTGCCTGTAGATAAAGTAATTAAGATGTTGCTCAGTTTATTTTAATGTTTGTGAGATGATTTATCTTGATGCGGTTATCTTTTTTTATCGTCTTTTTAGTTTTTTATGTGTTCTTTTGATGATGAATTTTTTTAGCTTGATCTGTTGTTGTTGTTCTAAAGCTAGATGGGTTAGTTCTTTATTAACGCTGGCTTGTTGGTTTTGTAAGGCGATAAAGCCAGTGTTTTGTTGATGTTGATGCTCTTTTATTAACTGAGTTAAATGCTCTGTTTGATTATTTAACTGGTTAAATACATATTCAGATAGGTTATTGATTGTTTTTGTTTGGTTTAATTGCTGTTGAAGATGCTGAAGGTCGCTGGTAAGTTCTTGAACATTTGCTTGATAGGATGATAAATTGGTTTTTAATTCGCTGATTTTTTGTTGATAGTGAGTTTCTAATTGCCTGCAGTGGAGCTGATAGTCTTCTTGTATGTGTTCGATTGTTTTTTTAAATATTTCTTTTTCTTCAGCGAGCTGTGAGCTTAATTCATTAATATATTGCTGTTGTTGCGCATGGCTGGAGTGATGGAGTTGTTCTAGTGCTGTTAATTGTTCAGTTTTTAGTTGTTGCTCTGTGATTAGTGTTTGATTATGTGTATTAAGTTCTTGATGCGCTGTAGTGAGTAAATCATGCTGTGTCATCAGTTGCTGATGATTTTGTTGCAATGTATCTAGCTCAAGCTCTTTGTTCTTCAGCAGCTGTTGTAAATTGCTGATTTCTGCTTGAGCGTTTGATTTAATTTGTAAGATCTCATCGTCAGCTTCTTGACGCATTTTTTGCCAAACACTTTCCACGGCGCGACTGACTGGGTCTGAATAGCTATTGCTAGAGGTTTCTGTGCTTTCTAGCGGGTTTTGGGATTTATAGTCATTAAAGTGGCGACTAATTGTCGTCAGGCTACCACGGCCGAGCATTTCGCGAATCCGTGCAATGGTTGGGGTTTCACCTTGCTCTACAATACTGTCAATAGCGTCACAAACATCATGAAAGCTGATCCCATTTCGCGCCATAATCGTAAGTTACCTGTAGTTATAATTTTATATTGAGGGTATTAGACCATGGGGCCTGAGGACAGGCAAGTCTTAGTAAGGTGCTTATGCTTTAAATACTATTGTGTAGTCTATCAGTATAGATTGATTTTTATATTAATTTTACGCGATTTCAGTTTGATAAGGAATGGCATGGCCTACCGGCTGGGCAGAGGTCCAGTTGAAGGAAAATTCAGCAGCAATAATCTCCCATTTAACCCAGCCGGTAACTTTGTATTCGCTGACCCAGTAATAACCCATAATTAAAAAGCGCGTGTATTTTTTTAGATGTTCACATTTGATAATACTGACAAGGTCTTTGATCGGAATATCAAATTCTGGTTTTAAGAGGATGCTAGAATGTGTTTTTAGTGTTTGCTCAGGAACGTAAATGTTAACATGAGCATCTGATTTGGTTGTGTTAGTAAAGCTTAATGTGCAGTCATTTAAACAGAGTTTTCTATTTTCTGGATTGTTAATATGATCTTCATGCATATAGACTTTTTTTAGTTGTAACGAAATCTTGCCCTTTTTAAGTATAAGCTGATCTATTTTTGCTCCATGAAAACTTAAATGCTCAAAGTCTTGTGTGGTTTCATTTGTTGCGGTCATAGAATTTAGGCTCTCCATAATATAGAGATTAGGTAGCAAAATTTATGCCATATTTTTTTAAAATAAAAAAAACCTCGATTTGCATCGAGGGAAGTTGGAGGGAACTGTTAATAAAAATTTTAATGAAGATTTAATTAAAAAATAGAAGTTAATTATAATTTTGTAAAGTGTTTTAAAGTATTTATTTAAATTTATTTTTTTATTATTTAATATGTTGATTTTATTGAAGATAAATCTATCTGTCTATTATGTTTTAAATGTTGGCTTGTAGATGGGAACTTGTATGCTTTTATTTAGGTCCAAGAGTTATGAGTCAATCTGCGTATATTGATTAAGTAATTATATTTTTCTTTTTCGTTTTTATGTAATTTATTGAATTTTTAATAAGGGAGAATGGAGTAGTGAAAGGGTTGATATATGAAAACAATTATATTTATTGAAAGTGATCAGGATGATGCAAAAGTCTTTCAAGAGGTATTTAACCAATCAAAAACAATAGATTGCAAGCTTTTGATTGAAGATAATGCCGAAGAGGTGCTGCAGCTGCTCAGCAATGGTGTTATTGAGGTTGATTTGCTTGTGTTGGATATGAGTCAACGCAAAATTAATACGCATAATTTGCTCAAAAAAATAAAAGATGATTTAAAAGAAGATTGTCCTTATGTTTTAGTAATGGGAGAGTCAATAGCTGAATTAAGTGTTGAAAGTGCCTATCGCGAAGGTGCTGATTGTTATTTAATCAAGCCTGAAATTACATCACGCTATAAAGAAATTATTTATCATCTTGAAAATTATTTGGTAGAAAAAAAACAAATTCCAGCAGAGCTTAATTTAATTGATCAGCATAAAAAAATTGCTTGATATTAATAATTATTAATTAATAAGGTTATTTATTTTTGTGGTGTTATGGTGATTTTTGTATTATCTGATTAATGCAATGGAGCATTTCCTTTGCTGGTTTGGAAAGTTCACGTTTTTTGTGATAGATGCAGGCAAGATCAGCATAAAAACGTTTTTTTATAAATGATACTTCACGCAAATTTTTATCAATTAAGTGTTTGGGGAAGATGCTCCAGCCAATTTCAGCTTCAACCATTTTTTTTATTGTCTCTAGCATATTAATATTTGATATTACTTTTGATTCTATTTGGTAATCATGACGAATATCATTGAGTATGTCGTAATAGATATTAACTCTTTCAGGGGTGATGAGGGGAATTTTGGCTAGCTTAGTTATAGCCTTACCTTTTTGCTGAAAAAATGGGTGGGTTGCGCTTAGAATGACGCGCATATCATTTTGCCATATTTTTTTTATGATTATATCCGGTGGTGTTTCCCTGGGTAGTGAGATAAAGCCAATTTCTATATGATGATTTATCATAAGGTCAATAATTTCATGTGATGTGCGGAAAATAAAATTATAATCAACATCTGGAAATTTACTTTTATAAATCTTAATTAACTCTGGCAGTCGATGTGTCGCGATATGATTATTGCAGCCGATTGTTAAGGTTCCGCAGACAGTTTGGCTAAAATTAGCAATTTTGTGGATGCCATTTTGCCACTCACTATAGATGGTGCGCGCGTGTGGGAGAAAGGCTTGGCCTGCTTCTGTCAGTACAACACGATGACCAATGCGTTCAAACAGCTTAGTTTGAAATTGGCTTTCTAAATTGGCAATGCGCTTAGTCACTGCAGGCTGAGTTAAATGCATGCTCTGACTAGCCTTGGTAAAGGACTTTGTCTGAGTGACAGCTAGAAAGGCGATAATATTTTTCATTGGTTTTGATTATTCTAAAAAGTTATTAATTTTATAAATATAATTCATTTGAGTTATATGGGTCAATGTTTTAAATTGAATAGAGCGTTGATAACGCTCATTAGCGCCCTCTTGGTATTAACATATTAATTTTAAATATATTTATTCTTTTTTAAGGATTATTTTATGATATTTATAGCTTATATTATTGCTGGTATTTTTACAGGAATCCTCTCTGGTTGGGTGGGTGCGGGCGGTGGTATTATTATTGTGCCAGTGATGCTTTGGTTGAGCGCACAGCAAGGAGTGAGTACAACGCTTAGCATGCACTTGGCAGTAACAACGTCGCTCGGTTTTATTATGGTTAATTCACTGTATACGACTTTTCATCATTACCGGAGTCGTAATTTGGTGGTTTCTTTATTTAAACACATTGTTGCTTTTGTCATTATTGGCGCTTTAATTGGTGGACAACTTGATAAAATTATTCCTGTTTTTTTTGTAAAAACATTATTTATAATAGTTATTATTAGCGTTTTAATTCAGAGTTTTTTTAATCGTATAAGCCAGACAGAGCAGTCGAGCACTCAACCGACTTATCCTGGTGTTTTATCACGAGCAATAATGGGGTTTTCTACGGGTATGCTTTCCTCTTTAGTTGGAATTGGTGGCTCAGCCATTACTAATCCGTATATGCAATACCATCGTTATCCTATGAAAAAAAGCGCAGCGATGTCAACGGCATTGGCATTTCCCATGGGCTTATTTGCATTGAGCAGTTTACTCGCTGCAAGTGTTGGTATGGCAGGATTGCCCTCTGGTAGCTTTGGGTATGTGTATCTTCCTGCATTGATTGGTTTACTAATAGGTTCGTTCTTAGGTTCACCTTTAGGCGTGTGGATGGTTAAGCGTGTTTCAGAGCAAACATCGCTTTGGCTGTTTCGTATTGTCTTATTGGCGGTAATTATACAGATGATTCATTAACTCAAACTAATCTTTAGTCATTAATCTTTACTCAGGGGTTATATTATGAATTATGATGTTGTAAGCGCTCGAGCCAGGTATTAAATTCAAAACGTTCAAATAGTGTTGCAAGTTGGTGGATATTGATGCTCTTTCTTTTTAAATCATTGAGTGTATAAGGAAGCTCCAGGTCACGATAAATGGTGACTAAGCGCTGGCTTAACTTCAGTTGTTTGATGCTGCTGCGTAAATTTTCGCCGACTTTGCCCTTGATTTGATCGGCCTGTTGAATGATGCTCTCAAGATTATGGTATTGGGCAAGCCAGCGCTGAGCCGTTTTAGGGCCGACTTTATCAATGCCAGGGACATCATCGACTTTATCGCCAATGAGGGCAAGATAGTCAGGGATTTGTTCGGGGCGTAAACCAAAGCGTTTTTCAACACATTCTGGAGTCGTTAATGTGCCTTTCATGGTATCTAGTAGCGAGATATACGGGGTGATCAGTTGAGCCATATCTTTATCGCTACTGGCAATTAATGTCGCCTGCTTGGCTTGATGAGCTTGGGTGGCTAGAGTGCCGATAATATCATCTGCTTCGATGCCGGGAATACTCAGGCGAGGAATACCAAGGGCATCTATGCATTCACGAATGAGGGGAATTTGGATTTTTAACTCTTCTGGCATGGGCGGCCGGCTGGACTTATAGGCTGGATAAATATGGTGGCGTAGTGTTTTTCCTGCAGGATCGAGCACCACCAGCATATGTTTCGGCTTATAGGTTTTTAATAACTTACGTAATAGTGAAATTGTGCCGTAAATTGCTGCGGTGGGTTCACCTGCATGGTTATGACGCGCCGGAATGCCATGAAAAGCACGGTAGATAAATGAGGAGCCATCAACAAGTAACAAGGGAGATTGCTTGTGTTTGCGCTTAAGCTTATGTTCTTTATAAGAGTGGCGGCTGGTGATTGCTGCGGCGGCCATACGGTCACAGCGTTCATTGTAGAGGTTACCATCATGGCCTTTGACCCAGTGCCACTGGATGGGGTGTGTATGCTCATGGAGTAATTGATCGAGCTGCTGCCAGAGATCTTGATTGGCAATACTCTCGCCAAAGGCATTGCACCAATTTTGTCGGCGCCACTTTTTAAGCCAATTTTGTGCACCTTGAATCAGGTACATCGAATCTGTATAGAGGCGAATGTGGCTGGTTTTGGGTGCGTATGCGAGCGCTTTAATTGCGGCGGTAATTTCCATACGGTTATTGGTTGAGTGAGTAACAAAGCCAGACAATTCAACTTCTTGATCATGGTTAAGCACTAAGGTTGCCCAGCCGCCTAAACCGCTTTGTGGTTGGCAGCTGCCATCGGTATAAATATCGTACTGCATATTATAACTATATTAAGTTAGGTTTAATTAAAAGCTTATTTTAATTAAACAGGGTTAAGGTGGAGTGGGAGTAAGAGTTGGAGTAGGGGCTAAGGACGGGTAGACCACAGCGCTAATAAAAACAGCATATTGCTTGAGAAACTCTTTGGTTATCTCGTCTTTATTAAACCAAGCATCGTAATATAGGTATAGGCTGGCAAAAAGTTTTTGTACAGCTTGTAGGATATTAGAGCGCGTTATATCTGCACTGGGGCATTGTTTTTTTGTGACTATAGCCATTATATTTTTATTGTTGAGTTGTTCTATCTATTAATGTAGTTAAATTATCATACTTGCCTTGCTCCGTTGCTGGCAAGTGCTTTTAGTGAGTGTAGAGTGCTTGTTTGTGAGTGGTTGAGTTTAGGGAAAATCTTGGCTTTACGCTACAATAAGGCCAATTTTGAATTAAAGTTTGAATTAACGTTGGAGTTATTATGCCGCTTTTAACCTTACGCGAGGTGTGTCTAAGTTATGGTGGGCCATTGTTGCTTAACCATGTTGATTTTCAGTTGCGACGTGGTGAGCGCGTGTGTTTAGTTGGGCGTAATGGTGCAGGTAAGTCGACATTAATGAAATTGATTAATGGCGAACATCAAGCAGATCAGGGTGAGTATTTGATTAAGCAAGGTGTTAAAGTTCAGCGCTTGCAACAAGAAGTACCTGAAGGGACGATGGGCAGTATTTTGTCGGTGGTGGCGCACGGTTTGGGTGAACTTGGCGGTTATCTAGCACGTTATGATGAACTATTAAAACTAGAGCAATTTGATCAAGAGTTTGAAGACTTACAGCATCGTATTGAGGAGCAACAAGGTTGGCAGGCACGTCAGCAGATTGACCGGGTATTATCGCGTTTAGAGCTTGACCCTGCAGGTCAGTTTAATGCACTTTCCGGTGGTTGGAAGCGGCGTGTGTTATTGGCTCAAGCCTTAGTGGGTGAGCCGGATGTTCTGCTGCTTGATGAGCCAACGAACCACTTGGATATTACGGCAATTGAATGGTTGGAAGAGTTTTTAGTGTCGTATGCTGGAACTTTGTTGTTTATTACCCATGATCGATCGTTTTTACAACGTTTAGCAACACGGATTGTAGAGTTAGATCGGGGAAAGTTGGTGAGTTTTCCCGGGGATTATGCCGCTTATTTGCAACGCAAAGAGGCCATGTTACAAGAGGAAGAGCAACAAAATGCCTTATTTGATAAGCGCCTTGCTCAAGAAGAAGTGTGGATTCGTCAGGGCATTAAGGCACGACGTACGCGTAACGAGGGGCGTGTGCGTGCACTTGAAAAAATGCGTATGGAACGTAGTCAACGCCGCAATCGTCAAGGGCAGGCTAAAATAGGGGCTGATAGCGGTGAGCGCTCAGGAAAACTTGTTATTGAAGCACAAAATATTTGTTATCACTATGATGCGCAGCCGATTGTCCGCGACTTTTCTGTAACGATTATGCGTGGTGATAAAATTGGTATTATTGGCCCAAATGGCGCCGGTAAGAGTACTTTACTTGCAATGTTACTTGGCCGTCTAGTCCCACAAGTGGGCGAAATAAAATCGGGTACCAATTTGCAAGTGGCCTATTTTGATCAATTAAGACAGGCATTGAATGAAGAGGCGACTGTCTTTGATACAGTGGCAGAAGGAAAAAATACTGTCATGTTGCATGGTAAGGAACGTCATGTCATGAGCTATTTACAAGATTTTTTATTTGCACCGGAGCGGGCACGTTCACCGGTAAAAGCGTTATCCGGTGGTGAGCGTAATCGCTTATTACTGGCTAAATTATTTACTCAACCTTGTAATGTTTTGGTCTTGGATGAGCCAACCAATGATTTGGATATGGAAACATTAGATTTACTAGAAGAGTTATTGCTTGATTATCAGGGGACCTTATTACTGGTTAGCCATGACCGAGCGTTTTTAAATGATGTGGTGACAAGTACATTGGTATTCGAAGGGCAGGGTTTGGTAAATGAATATGTTGGTGGCTATGATGATTGGTTGCGCCAACGCTCTGTTTTATCTCAAGGCCAGTCTTGCGCTCAAAATCAAAATCCACTTAAAAACCCAGCAGGTTCTCAAGTAGAGAAGTGTGTTGTTAATAAAAGTAACAATATGGATAAGAGCCCTGTTAAAGAACAAAAGAAAAAATCGAGTGCTAAACTGAGCTTTAAAGAAAAGCAGGAGTTGGAAGCATTGCCAGCTAAAATAGAGTACTTAGAGCATGAGCAAGAAGAGTTGAATTTAGCAATGGCAAATGGTGATTTTTATCAGCAAGAGAGTGAAGTGATTCGCCAGGCGACTACACGTATGGCGACTTTGGAAGACGAGTTATTAGTTTGTTATGAACGTTGGGAAGCGCTGGATGCAAAAGTAAAATAATTTGCTTGTAGCCGTTTCAAGAAGTTGTAATAGGCCTTATGATTAAAATAGTTAAGAGTAATAGTAAGCAATTAAATTAAAACGAGAACTTAAGTAAACCCAACTTAAATCAAACTTGGCTAAATTTGGGATAACCACTGGAGATGACATTGAATTTATCAAAACATGGCTATGAGACATTTGAATATTTACGTGATGATTATATTCCTGCATTGAATGTGACAGTAACCCAGTATCGTCATCGGCGGACAGGTGCTGAGCATTATCATATTGATGCGGATAATACCGAAAATGTATTTTTGGTTGGACTTAGAACGGTGCCGACTGACTCTACAGGAGTGGCGCATATTTTGGAGCACACCGCATTATGTGGTAGTGAGAAATATCCTGTGCGTGATCCGTTTTTTATGATGATTCGCCGTTCATTAAATACGTTTATGAATGCCTTTACCAGCAGTGACTGGACGGCCTACCCTTTTGCGACTCAGAATAAAAAAGATTTTAATAACTTGCTCGATGTTTATCTAGATGCGGTCTTTTTCTCGCGCTTAGATCCGCTTGATTTTGCTCAAGAAGGGCATCGTTTAGTCTTCTCTGAAGAGAATAATATGGATTCTCCCTTAATGTATAAGGGGGTGGTGTATAATGAGATGAAAGGGGCATTAAGTTCACCTTCCCAGCAGCTGTGGTATATTTTATCGAGTTATTTATTTCCAACATCAACTTATCACTATAATAGTGGTGGTGATCCTGAGTGCATTACGGATTTAAGCTATGATGAGCTAAAAGCATTTTATAAAAAGCATTATCACCCAAGTAACGCAGTTTTTATGACCTATGGCAATATTTCAGCCAGCGAACACCAGAAAAATTTTGAAGAAAAAGTCTTATCACGTTTTGAGCGTAGTGATGATTATGTTGAAGTTAAACCTGAAAAGCGCTATCACGCACCTGTGAGTATTGCGCGTGCGTACCCACTGGATACGGCGTCTTCTGGGCGACAGAGTTATCATGTGCTGGCTTGGTTGTTGGGTGAAAGCATAGATCTTAAAAGTGCGTTTAAAGCGCACTTATTATCGAGTGTGTTACTTGATAACAGCGCAAGCCCGCTGATGGCTGCGCTAGAGCAAACGGATTTGGGTTCTGCACCGGCGCCAATTTGTGGTTTAGAAGATTCGAATCGTGAAATTAGTTTTATGTGTGGCCTGGAAGGCTGTGCTCCTGAGAGTGCTGAGGCGTTTAAAGCATTAGTTTTGAATGTGCTTGAAAAAGTGGCTAAAGACGGCATTGGTCAAGAGAAATTAGCCGCGGCTTTGCATCAATTTGAGCTAAGTCAGCGTGAGGTTACCGGTGATGGTTATCCATATGGATTAAAACTGATTTTGTCGATGTTGACTGCTTCTGTGCATCGTGGAGATGCGATTGCTGCCATTAATATTGAGCCGGTGCTAAATGAGCTACGTGAAGAGATTAAAGACCCAAATTTTATTAAACATTTAGTGCAAGAAAGTTTATTAAATAACCCTCATCAGGTGTTATTTACTTTAAATCCAGATGAGAAATTAACAGCACGTAAAGCGCAAACAGAAGAAACATACTTGGCTACTCTTAAAGAGCGCTTATCTGCACAAGCAAAGCAGCAGATGATTGAGCTGGCGAATAAGCTAAAAGCACGCCAAGAAGCTGCGGATGATCCGGGTATTTTACCGAAAGTGACGCTGCAGGATGTACCTGGTGATATTCCAAAAATTGAAGGTTTGGCCCTTAATGAGTCAGGGAAAATAAAGCGTAAATATTATACCCAAGGGACTAATGGCCTGGTTTATCAGCAAATTGTTGTAGATATGCCAGAATTGAATGAAGAAGAGATGAAGGTATTGCCGTTATATACTGCGTGTTTACCTGAATTAGGCGCAGGTGAGTTAAGCTATATAGATGTCCAAGAGGCCCAAGCGCGCTGCAGTGGTGGTTTTAGTGCGTATACAACGTTTAAAGGTCAGCCTGATAATGAGCAATATGCTAAAGGTTATTTTGTCTTATCAGGAAAAGCGTTAGCACGCAATTATCACGATTTTAACGAGTTAATGCAGAAATTATTTAATCAAGTGCGTTTTGATGAAACCAGTCGCCTGCGTGAGTTGATTGCGCAAATTCGTGCTAGTCGTGAGCAAAGCATTGTCAGTGCGGGTCATTCGTTTGTGATGGGGGCCGCAAGTTCAGGTATGAGTCCGGTGGCTAAGTTGCATTATCAATTAGAAGGCTTAGCGGGTGTGAAGACGTTAAAAGCACTTGATGAGAGTTTAAGTGATAAGACAAAAGTCATTGCGCTTGGCCAAACCCTTGCAGCTATTCATGGTAAAGTCATTGCTAATGCTAAGCAGTTATTGATGATTGGCGAGGAAAATAGCCAACCATTGGTTGAAAGTGTGCAATGGCAAGAAGAGGCCAGTGAGTTTAATAGTAAAGATACTCAGTTGGCATTAGCATCTGTGCAAGAGACGGTAAATTGTGCCTGGCTAATGAATACCCAAGTGAATTTTTGTTCGCATGCCTATAAAACCGTATCTGTTGGTCACGCTGATGCTCCTGTATTGACTATTATTGGTGGTCTTTTGCGCAATGGCTTTTTACATCGTGCGGTACGAGAGCAAGGTGGTGCTTATGGTGGAGGGGCGACACATGATAATGATAATGGCGTGTTGCGTTTTTACTCTTATCGAGACCCACGTTTGGCTGATACTTTAAATGATTTCTCTGCATCTGTTGAGTGGCTTAAACAGGGAGAGTTTTTAGATGAGCAGATCGAAGAATCAGTATTGGGGGTGATTGCGGCGTTGGATAAACCGAGTTCACCAGCTGGCGCTGCTCGTCAGGCTTTTTTTAATGACTTGCATGGCCGTAGTTATGACGTGCGTAAGCGTTTTCGTGAGCGAGCCTTGGCGGTGACGCGCGAGGATATTATTCGTGTTGCTAGGACTTATTTGAATGTTGATAATGTTAGTACAGCCGTGATTGCAAGTCCGGCATTAAAGCTAGATTGTGAAAATCTTGGCTTAACAATTTTTAATCTATAGTTAATTTTTTATCTTTTCTAAAAATAAATAAAAGGTGTTTTTTATAGCACCTTTTTATTTGCTTTTTATTGCAGGATAATAAATATTATTTTTTTATATTTAGTATTTTAGATGGCGATTAATATTGCATAGGTTATGTTTTTAATATAGATTTTCTGCATTTCTATAATATATAGGTAGGCTAGAGAGATGGTGAACAATTTTGATTTTTTTAAAAGTGCGGTAATAAATCAATCAGAATTTGCTGAATTTTTTAGAGAAATTGGCCGGGAAAATGAGTTAAGTATATTTTCTCAGAATTTAATTGCAGCTTTAAATTCGAGCACGGTTAAATTGAGGCCGAGTGTTAACTACCAAACTTCACGTGGAGAGCTATCGCAACTAGCTGCGTGGATACATAGTCTCAGTTATGATGATCACGGTTGTCTAAAGCAATTACGCAGAGAAAATAAACAGCTAGATAAATTTTTGACAGAGAATAAATTTCATCCATGTATACTTGTATGGGCTTTAAAAGAGCATGGTTTAGGAGAGAAAGAAAATACCGATTTGGTTTTTAATAACCCTGCTTTTAAAACTATAATTATCTCTATAATACAAGTAGGGCTTAATTTTGTAGACTATTGGCAAGAGCTGAAAAATAATCCAGAGGTGCATAAACTTTTAATTGACAGAGCCCAGGAATTACAAGCATCTGATTCACGATTTCGAGAGGCAATGACTGCTCTGAATCAAATAGGAACACTCTCTGCGGATGATTGGCAGTTTATTAAAGAAAATTCTCAGTTGCAAAAATCAATTATTCTTCTTGGTCAAGTAGGAGTTAACTTAAAAGATGATTGGCGAATGCTTAAAGAGGACTTGAACCTGCAAAAAGCGATTATTGCTCTGAGCCAAACAAAATGGATTTCAAAGAAGATTGGTTGCAACTTAAAGCAAATGTGCAGCTTCGCTCTGCAGTGCTTGAAAGAGATCAAAGACTACAAATAGCTTATTACCCAAAGCTTAAACTGTATGAAGAGTATTGTGCAGAACATGCATCGGACGATCATCCAAAGTGGTTAAGTGCAAGAAGGTTTTCTCAAATAGCAAGGATGTGTGCCAAGAATTATTTGATGGGCCAAGAAAATAGTTTTCAGCCGTTACACGATTCTCAGGATGAAGTACAAGCTTTATCTGAGCACGAGAATAGTTTACTGCTGCGCACTGCCGGAACTGCTGCTTTATCAGCGTTGGGTCTTCCTTTGGTTTGGGGACTAGGGAAAATGGCGGTTAAAGCTGCTCAAGGTCAGCCTGTTCAGTTTTTATTTTTAGGAGCGACTGAGCCACAAAAGCAAGCAGAGTCTATAAAATTGGCTGCTCCTATGACTATCGATTGATATTTTTTCTTGATTTGAATTGTGATTTAGAAAGGAGTAGGCTCTACTCCTTTTATTTATATTAACTTTATTATTTGCTTTATTTAATACTTAAATAGTATTACTTTCTTGGTTAATATGAAATAAATCCCAAGGGTTAGTTTTAAATTTAAAGTGAATATCAACAACACTGGGGCCGATAGGTAAGCTCCAGTTCCAGGTGTGGCCATTTTGGCTATCACCTTTATTTAGAATATTAAATAGTCCCCAATTGGCATCAAATACATTATAACTATGGTATTTATGGTCTGCCGTTTCTAAACCCACTGACGTTGGTTGGGGTGCCCACCAGCTGTAATCTAGTGTTTTCCAGATAGGTTTGCTGTTAATACCATAGACGTCATCGTTACCTAGGGTGAGATAGGAGAGAATAATGTTTTGACCATTAACCATCGCAGTTGGTAGTTGCTTTGCGAGTACTTGATAATGAATTGCTTGTGGTTCGCCTTGTTGATTCCATAAGGTATGACGTAAATGAGTGACTGCATTAATTGTATAAAGAATATTAGTTGGGATGATAATAGAGCCATAATCAATGTCTCGTGTTTGCCATTGATTGCCATTAGCAACTAAAAAGGGTTTAAAGTTTTGCTTGAATAAGTTCCAAAATTGGCCATTTGGCCCGATTTTTGTTGTAAGCTCTGCAATCTCCACTGGTGATTTAGAGTCCATAGAAAATGGAAATTTACTTGTTAATGTATAGAGCATCGGGTTGATTTGTTGATTCCAGACTGAAATAATTTGTGCTTGTACTTGTTGAATACCAAGATTATAAAGGGCGAGAATAGGCTTTTTAAATAAAGGAGTTAAATCATTGGGTATTCCCACATTTTTTAGCCAATTTTTTGTGATTTCTAGGTAAGAATTAGTATCTTTTGTATAGATATCTAAGGCCATGTGGCCAACAGTTGATAATTGTTTGCTTAGGCTAGAGGAGGCTGCATTGATATTGGTATTGCTATTATGGCTCGTTGTGCTAATTTGAGTGTTTTGTAGAATGCTTTGATAAATACCGCTTAAAATCATGGTATAGGTTTCATAATTTGAATTGGTTAGGCCTTGATTATTTAGTAAAGAATGAAGGCTATAAAATGGCTGCTTACAGGAAGCATAAAGCTTAGCTGTTTATCTTTAGTGGGTAGATTGGTGTTGATATCAACCACTTTAATCAGATGGCGTAGAGGTGAATTGATTGAGGTTAACTCCATTAATAAAAGTTTTAAATCACTAATTGAATTAACTTTATAATTAAATGACTTTAATAAATTACTATAATAATTAAGGTAATTCTTAGCATAATTGTTTAATGTTGAGGTAATGAACTCTTGTAAAGCTATTGTTGACACACCAGCTGCACTGAGCTGATTAATTAATTGTTGGTATTGATTGAGTGTTGGTTGAAGTGTAGTTTTAAATGCAAGTGCTGTGTAGTTACCTGGTATTTGATATTGCCCAGTGATAATAAACTTTCCTGAATTTAATTCATTAAGCTCGATAGGGGTAAATGCGTCCTGGCGACCAAAAAGGACCTGATCGGCACTAAGGCTGTTATTATCATCGATAAACTGAGAAATCGCTTGGCTTATTCTGGCATTACGGATAATCGTTGACCATTGTTGTAGGGCTATATTATTAATAAGACTATGATTTTGATATTTAGACACTTGTTCTGTAAGATGCAAAACAAGATTATTTAGGCTTGTTGTTGGAGTTAGTTTTGTTAAATCTGTTTGTGAAATTGCCTTAGCAAGTGTCATGAGTTTTTGTGAAGGTGATGTGGTTTGGTTACAAATATTATTTTCTGTGCTCATATAGGATTTAATAAAGCTTTGAATGCTCTTTGAAAAATCACTACGCATGTTTGGCCATACTTGGCTTAATAAATGGCAGTCTGTTTGAGCTTTTAATAGTGGTTGTGATATTTCTTGTTGGAAGTGTTGTAACTGATTAAGCTCAGGGTCAGGCGTTGAAGTAAAATAATTAAGCATTTGTTTAAAGTAGTTATAATGCAATGCATTGTCAGGCATGCTACTTTTTAGTAAGTTACTATGAGGTTGAATAATATTGAGCGAGTGGGTGCGTGACTGCCTATTAAAAGTAATATAAGCATGAATAATGTTAGTAGGAATACCTGTGATATTTGACCAAAGATTAAGATTGCTTTTAATATTCTTGCTAAGTACAGAGCCATATTGAGCTTCAGCGATAAATATACTGTAGAATAGGGTATTGTTGTTATTTGTATTGGCTAATACGGGCAAAATAAAGCGGTGGTATAGGTCATTGGCAATCTCTTGTTGTACTTTATTTTCAGCGAGTGAAATTGGAAAAAGGTGAAGCCAACTATCAGTTTGATACTGGCCTTTAAGATCATCAAGCAGATGTCCATAAGCGATCATTGTTGTTTGAGCTGTTGCCTGGGTTTGGTTAATTAATAAAGCAGATGTAGAGTATGTTGATGCTAAAGAAAGGTTTTTATAAGCAGATATAGAGGTTATAGCAATAATCGCAGCTGCGATTATTCCTGTAATTTTTGTTTTCGGACTTTGATAGTATTTTCGTTGTTGATTAAATAGCCTGAAAAGGTTGCCTTGTGATTTTTCTTTATAATCTGTTAAGAAAATACCTAGCAAAGTTGGAGGAGGCAGGACTTCATCATTATAAGTAATGACTTGTATTGCTTCTATTAATAGTGGCAATGAGCCTTCAAAATTTTTAATAAAGCGAATAATGTTAAGGTAGCATTCTGGAGTTGAGGTGTTTATAAGAAAGTTCAGGTGTTTTGCAAAAATAATTTCAATGAAATTTTTTAATTTTTCAATATTAATTTCTTTATCAAAAAGAAGATAATTATTAATATGTAAATGCTCTAAAATTTCATTGAACTCTTCAAAGCCAGGAATTTGATTTAGATTTGATAGTACTAAGCAAACTGGCATGCTTTTTCTTTTTGAGTGAGAAAGAATATTAATCTTATTACGGATAGAGTCACAAAGTGTTGTTATTGCTGTAAGATCTTTTGAGAAGAAGAGTTTTGCGTCGATAGAAATAAGGGTGATCGGGATTTGGTCTTTGAAAATAGGGCGCCATGACTTTGAAAGTAGTCTATAGCTAAATCCTAAATGTATGGCATAATAACTTATTGAATAATTGTAGAATTAAACAAGGAATGTGCCATGGGGTATCCAGTTGAATTCAGACGGAAGGTTATAAT
>LVCQ01000043.1 GCA_001644975.1 Piscirickettsiaceae bacterium NZ-RLO1 | reverse complement strand
ACCTTTCGTCTGAATTCAACTGGATACCCCATGGCACATTCCTTCGCTGCGAGCCAAGGAGTGCAAAGCACGAGGTGAGTAGGCCGAGGTAGGTGAGGATTTTTAGCAGAGCGGAGTTGCGGAAGACCGTAAGGTCTGTAGCAAGCGTAACGAGTGTCTAAAAATCTTTACGAGCCGTAGCGCCATTTGAGAGCAGGGTATGTAGTGGCCGATTCAAGGCACGTAATGCCCTGTGACGAGGGCAGCCGAGGGTTTATAGTCGTCGCGTTTTGCTCGGCGATTTTGCATCATTGGAGGTGCAAAATACCTACCGAGGTAGCGACGCTTACGGTTTAATTCTACAATTATTCAATAAGTTATTATGCCATACATTTAGGATTTAGCTATATCATAATATTTTTGTAGTTTATTTTGCATTTTATGGGAAGTTATGGCATAGTTAGCCTGGTTTCACAATTTGAATTGAACGTTTCATCTACAATCTTCTTTTAGGGGAAGTTTGATTTTCTTGTGAGGCGACACTCCTTAAATTTTTGCGCACGTGAGTTTCACCTGCGCTTTTTTTATGTTTTATTCTGGCTATTTACTTTTCATAGTGGGATTGGTAGAATCGGCCGATGTTTGATGCAATTCATATTTATTTGTATCGGTAAGTTTTTAAAAAGCATATGCGGTGCCATAAACTTTAGAGAGTATGGCGGCGGTGTATCGGTGATTGAGGTAGCGATTATGAAAAAGAGTATTCATCCAAAATATGAAAATTTGAGTGTTGAATGTAGTTGTGGTAATACGTTTACAACACGTTCAACGTTGACAAAAAGTGACCTGCAAATTGAAGTTTGTTCTGCTTGCCACCCATTTTATACAGGAACACAAAAAGTATTGGACTCTGGTGGTCGTGTTGATCGTTTCAAGCAACGTTATGCGCGGTTTGGCAAGAAGGCCTGATATTTTTAATTGATACAAGTTTTGTTAAAAAAGCGCCATCTTGGCGCTTTTTTTATGGCATGATAGTGGGCATGTGAAATTGTTCGACTAAGCGAGGATGTAATGAGCAATATTGAATCAAAGCAAGCGGCTTTAGATTATCACTCTAAGCCTGTTCCAGGGAAGCTAAGCATTTCAGTTACAAAATCAATGGAAACTCAGCAGGATTTATCATTGGCGTATAGTCCGGGTGTTGCCGAGCCGGTGCGTGCGATTGCTGAAGATCCAAATGCAGCTTATCGTTATACCTCAAAAGGCAATACGGTAGCGGTGATTAGTAATGGCAGTGCGGTGCTTGGTCTTGGCAATGTGGGCGCATTGGCCAGCAAACCGGTGATGGAAGGTAAGGCTGCGTTATTTAAGCGTTTTGCCAATATCGATGCGATTGATATAGAAGTCGATGCGGATAACCCTTCGGATTTAATTAATACGATTGCCCGTATTTCACCAAGTTTTGGCGGTATTAATTTAGAAGATATTAAAGCACCTGAGTGCTTTCAGGTTGAGCATGCTTTGCATGAGCGTTTGGATATCCCGGTATTTCATGATGATCAGCATGGCACGGCCATTACTATTGCGGCAGGTTTATTAAATGCCCTTGAGTTACAAGACAAGGAGTTAAAAAATTGCAACATCGTCTGTGTTGGCGCAGGCGCTGCAGGTTTAACTTCAATGCGCTTATTGACCACATTGGGTGCTTCGCGCGATAAGATTTTTGTGATTGATCGCGAGGGGGTGATACATTCGGAGCGTCAGCGTTTAAATCCATATAAATACGCCTTTGCTATTGAAACAGAGAAGCGCAGTTTAGAAGATGCTGTGCGTGATGCGGATATCTTTATTGGCTTATCTGCACCGAATATTTTAACACCGGAAATGCTCGCGACGATGGCAGCAAAACCAATTATTTTTGCATTGTCTAATCCTGATCCTGAAATTCATCCAGCAGTTGCCCATAAAGTGCGTGATGATATTATTATGGCAACTGGTCGTAGTGATTTTCCTAATCAAGTGAATAATTTATTAGTCTTTCCTTTTATTTTTCGTGGTGCATTGGATGTCCGTGCTAAGCGCGTCAATATGGAGATGCAAATTGCTGCGGTCAATGCCATTCGTGATTTAGCGCATAAGGAGACACCCAAAGAGGTGGTCAGTGCGTATGCTAAAGGTGAGATCTTAAGTTTTGGTAATGAATATATCTTACCTAAACCGATGGACCCGCGCTTAATCGAATGTGTGCCAGCGGCGGTTGCTAAAGCGGCAATTGAAACGGGCGTTGCTCAATTGGGCTATCCATCACATTACCCTGAGTAATTATTATCTATTTAACCCTGCTGACTGCAAATTAATTAACAGTCAGGGGGAGAATCTTAAAGCGTAGGCGGTGGCGTTTCTCTTGTATATAAAGCCTCTGGGGAGGCGCAACGCAATGCTTCTTTGGCGACTGCGTCATTTCTGCTGTAGCAATAGAATAGCAATATATCTATAGAGCTGTTTTTAATGAATGTTTTACACTCTTTTTTGGTGAAAGTTGAGATATCTATGACTTTAATGCGTGGACTCATTGCCTCATAACGAAGCTTATCTTTAATAAAAAATGATTTCTCTTTAAGCTCTTTATTTGTGATTGCATTATCTCCCGATTTATTACCATGTGATCCACTCAGAATATAAATAGACTTGTTCTTTTTACAGTAATCAGAGATTACTTTATCAACGATATGGCTTCTCACACGATACTTCGATGTCCATACTCTCGCTTTGCTGTCATTTTTTAGAAATCGAAAATGACGGATTTTTTCGTATTGATCATTTTTCAACTTTATAATTTTAGGGGTATTTTTTGGCATATTTCTTTGCATCTATATTAAACTAACTTTTATAAAATTATACATTAATAAATATATATTAAGTAATAGATAAAATTTAAGTATTTTTATATTTAATATTTATTTTTTTAAATAAATGTAAATTTACAGTTTATGTGGATTAATAATTTTTATTAACTTGTATATATTTATTTTAAAAAATCAATAGAATTAATGGGGTTATAGTCAAGTTAAATACTATTTTTTATTAAAAATAAGATGCAGTTATTGTTGTTTGACCTGAGTAATCACCTGTTTTTGTTAATGGAGTAAGTTTTATTACTCCGGTAATAATTGAATAGGCTTTACCTCTTCTATTTAATATTAGTTTTTTATTTGCAAGAGATAGCCAAACTATTAGTTTGTTTTTTTTATTTTCAATAGTTACTTGTTTAGCAAGCGTGATTTTAACAGATTGTTTTGGAGCACCGTAGAGGTATAACTCAGTATCTGCTTGATACATTTTCTTTCCAGTAATAGGTTTAACGAGTGTATCAAAATCAAGATCATTCACCTTTAATTTTAACGGCGGGATGATGGTGACCATCACCTGCATATTGACCTTGGTATTTCCTAAAGACATAGCTGAAGCAACGTAAGGTATGATTAAAATCATTAAAAAAATATAAATTTTCATAATATGAATGGATTCATATGGTTTAGATATAATCAATCTTATTGAATTATTATTATTTTATCAATGAATAATAATTAGATAAAATCTTTATTAGTTTATTTATTATTGAAAATTGTTTATGGATTTTGATCATTTATTTTTTCAAATTTATTGTTACTGCATACTGTTTATATGAATAAAAGATATCAACAGATATGCAGATTGATTATTGGTTATATAAACTATAAAGAACTTATATTACTTGTATTAATTTGCTCATATATAAATTTAACCTAGTGTTTGTTCTGCCCCACCTTCAGCTTTGGTTTCAGCTTCAGTTGCTTGCTGAAACAGTGGTTCAAGTGCCTTCGGTGTTGACAATATCTGCTTTAGTCTTGGGTGTTCACTGACATATTTTCTTGTATTTGTAGAGAAAGCACGATGATGACGCCTGTGATCAATGACTTGATTAACCTCTTGTAGTGTAACATTATCTAATTTGCCTGATCGCGCAATGTGATCAACCAGCGCATATTTCAGTTCTTTAAGTGCGTAAGATTTATCTTCAGTACTAAGTTGCTTATTATCTTTCGTCCGATTAAATTCATCGACCAATTGCTTTTGGTTCATATCTAGAATTTCAGGCTTATCATGAGCTGTGTAAAGTTGAGTAAATACTTGTGGATTTCTTAGGCTTTTTTTTGTTGAGTCTGTTTTTCCTATACCTGTAAAACTGGAGTGAGATGCTAAGACTGCTTGAGCATTTCTAGCAATTGTTTTATCAACACCATCAGTTTCTACTTGTCTTAGTATTTCTTTTTTAATTGCAGATCTACGTTCAGAGTTGGTAAACTCAGGGTAGCCTTTTGTTTTTTGTTTGCATTCTTCAAATGAAGTGATTAGATCATCTAAGCTTTTACCTAGATAGTCTTCTTGCAGCTTATATGCTTTGAGGCTAGATAAAAATGGTCCATGCAGTCCTTGGTGAGCAGCTTTAGCTGCGCCGTACCCAGGTGGCTCGATATGGTTTGGACTAATATCATAAAATTGGCGGAGGGTCTCTTGAATTTTATAGCCAAGGTCGGATTGTTGAAAGGAAACTTTTAGATTGTTATTAATTCTTTCTAATAATGCTCTTAAGACTCGAGCGCCTTCTTCTTCAGAAAACTTGCCTTTTCTTGCTTGTCGCTCAAGCTGTTGGGCAGCGCTATATAGTTTTCCATATTCATTCTCGGGATTTTGGTAAGAGTTATCACGTTGATAGGTTGCAATATAGAGAACTGCAATCTCTGCCAGTGCTTGTGGATCGAATCTGCTTGATGGCATACTTTTTCCTTTATCTTAATTCTACGGTAATTTATTTAGGCTTAATCTGTAATTATTTAGTTAACAGTAAGATAAAAGTAACACGTGAATGTTTTAGGTATCATCAAAAAAATTCTTGATTTTAACCGTATCAGCTTAAAATTTTTTAAATATTATTATTTATGATTCTAGATAAGAGGTTGAGTGAAATTAATCAACTTTTAGTTTTCTTAGGGCTATATGGTAAATTAAATAAGGGACTGACAGCTTAAAAGTTGCTCAAAGAATGTTATTAGGTGTCCATCCCAATTTTTTTAGTGCGTCATTTACATTTCACAAGTCGCCGGAGGAGCCATCTGTTCGATTACAGTTTGTCGTTCTTGTAGTATTGCTTGAAAAACTAATTTTGGTGGTTCTGATGGTTTTGCTAGTGCTTGTTTCAAGCTGTCATTGTCTTCCAAGCCGTCTATATGCTTTCTGGCATTTGTAGAGAATAGGTTGAACGAGTTGCGTTGATCATCGATTACCGCGCTAATTTCTTTTGCTTTAACACCAGGGGTTATGCCGCTATTTTCAACTTTAGCTATTAACGCATATTTAACTGCTTTTAATGAATGAGATACATCATTAGCCCAGGGGGTGATGATGCCTTTTTTAATACCAACATATAAATTGACTAACTGTCTTTGACTCATATCCCAAATTTTAGGTGCGTACAGTTGAGAAAATGTTTTTGGATTTGTTAAAATAAGTTGCATGAAATTTAGATCAGACTTTAAAATACGTTCAGCAGCTTTTAAAAATTTATTATCAATCGCTGCGAGCCAAGGAGTGCAAAGCACGGGGTGAGTAGGCCGAGGTAGGTGAGGATTTTTAGCAGAGCGGAGTTGCGGAAGAGCGTAAGGTCTGTAGCAAGCGTAACGAGTGTCTAAAAATCTTTATGAGCCGTAGCGCCATTTGAGAGCAGGGTATGTAGTGGCCGATTCAAGGCACGTAATGCCCTGTGACGAGGGCAGCCGAGGGTTTATAGTCGTCGCGTTTTGCTCGGCGATTTTGCATCATTGGATGTGCAAAATACCTACCGAGGTAGCGACGCTTACCACCACTATTTTCTACTTGTCTTAGTATCTCTTGTCGAATTATAGTTCTATGATTTTTGTGCTCAAATATAGGATGCTCATCTGTTGAATGATCATTAAAACTAGAAAGTAGCTGGCCAAATTTTTGGTTAAGGTAAATTTCATGTAATTTGTATCTTTCAATATCTTGGTAGTACTCTCCTTCTATTAAGGGAAAGTATAGGATTGTAAGGCTTCTGCTTTTTCTGCCATAGAAATTATCGAGAGTTGTTCTAATTGCATTGCCTAA
Source organism: Piscirickettsiaceae bacterium NZ-RLO1 (assembly GCA_001644975.1). Taxonomy (GTDB): domain Bacteria; phylum Pseudomonadota; class Gammaproteobacteria; order Piscirickettsiales; family Piscirickettsiaceae; genus Piscirickettsia. Next base: position 14,617 of record LVCQ01000043.1, on the reverse strand, counting down.
ACTATTGCCAAAGGCGCTATTAAGACCTTCTAGCTGTTTTCTTAAGATTTCAGCGCACTGTTTTTCAGTAAGGGTGTCGCTCTGCGCTTGTTGCCAAAGCTGCTCGGCGAGTTGATATGTGTTAGAACGTTTTTTACCGTGATGAGTTTTTTTATAGTTATCTGCAATATTTCGTAGGATTTCGGCATTTAATGTTTTTATTAAAGGCATATACTATCCTTAAAAATTTCTTTAATTAACAACTATCAAATATTAATTAGGAGTGATCGTAAGAAATACCAATAGTCTGTGTCGGGTATGAAAATTTGGTTTTTAGCTTAAAGAAGCTGCATACAATAAATATACAGCTTCGGTCTTGTTGTATTAGTTTAAAGTTACATTTCATAGTCAGTGTATACTTGATCTTCCCTGTCTTCAGCTATGTCTGCGATTTTAGTTTCTTGTTCTTTAAGTATTGTTTGAAAAACTAATTTTGGTGGTTCTGATGGTTTTGCTAGTGCTTGTTTCAAGATGTCATTGTCTTCCAAGCCGTCTATATGCTTTCTGGCATTTGTAGAGAATAGGTTGAACGAGTTGCGTTGATCATCGATTACCGCGCTAATTTCTTTTGCTTCAACACCAGGGATTATGCCGTTATTTTCAACTTTAGCTATTAAAGTATATTTGATTGCTTTTAATGAATGAGATATATCATTAGCCCAGGGGAGGATGATGCCTTTTTTAATACCAACATATAAATTGACTAACTCTCTTTGATCCATATTCCGAATTTCAGGCGCATAAAGTTGAATAAATGTTTCTGGGTTTGTTAGAACTTTTTGTAGTGGTTGTGCTGTTCTTATAGCCAATGGACTCGAATGGTAGCCTAAGATAGCTGTCACTTGTTTAGCCCATGGTTTACTAATATGGTGAGCTTCTATTCGTCTAATTATTTCTTCTGTTATTGCTTCTCTATGCTGAGAGTTACTGTAAGCACTGTAATTAAGGTTATTGTTTGATGTGTGATTAGCAACAGTTCTTGGATGCAAATATTGTTCGAAATTGAGCAGCCTTGTTAGCGAGTAACTCTGGTAATTTTTTTGTAATTCTTTTAAAGGCATACTTTAGCTTCCCTTACTACTTTTTTAGTTCAGTATCATTTCATACATTAAAGCTATAAAATTAGATAATGTTAAATAATTTTAACATTATTTTTTTTCGGACTTTATAAAAGAATTTTTTGTTTTTAACGATTTAAGTTAAAGTTTTCTTAAATGTTGTGCCTGCCTGTTTTTTATAAGTACCAATATCTGTGATATTAGTGAAAAAGCATAGGCAAACACTATTTTTGATAAAATATAATTTTATTTATGTAGACTATAATAATAATTATTTGAAATTTTGATTTATAAATCAGTGTTATTTATTATAATATTTTTAATTCATATTTTGCCCACTCATGAAATTCTGTTTTGAGTTGCTCATATGACTCAATGACAAATAATAGTGGCTGCATGTGCCAAACGTCATAGTCTTGATTTGCAAGATCTGCGGGTTTAAATGGCTTTTTTTCTACTTGATCGGTGAGGCAGTGTAAAGTTTCGTTATAGGATGATAGAATGCCCGCACCATAAATACGTGTGCCTGCAGTTTCTTGTATCAAGCCAAATTCGACGGTAAACCAATAGAAGCGTTCTAATTTAAGTGCTGTTTTCTCATCTGCATTGAGTGAGGCTTTGCCAAAATCCTGGAAAAATTCTGAAAAATAAGGGTTGGTAATCAGCGGCATATGACCAAAAATTTCATGAAACATATCGGGTGCGGGAGTATAGTCGAGCTCGTGCGCTTCGCGAATGTAATTAGTGGATGGAATAACTCGCTTGGCTAGCGCTGCGATAAATTGTGCGCCGGCGAGTAATCCGGGTGAGTAACCGACTTGCCAATCATTGAATTGATGAAGTTTTTCATTGATTTTGTGTACTGAGGGCAGATGATCTGCAGGTAAGTCAAGCGCTACAATCCCTTTGATAAAGTCTTGGCTGGCGCGATTCTCTAATATCTTGATTTGGCGCTTAAAAAGTGTTTGCCAAGTATTATGCTGCTCTGTAGAGTACTCAATCTCTGGGAATTTCTCACCAATTAACATTGGGGTATCTAAGGTGATAGGAACACAGCGTGGATCATTGCCGGCAAGTGCACCTTTTTCGTAAGCACTTAAAAAATCGCTATTATTTTCCTTGTCATTTGTCATAATTCCTCCTGATAAGTCCGCTTTATTAATTATAGGTATTAATTAATAAGCAGTTTGATATTTTGCAATGCAGTAGTGTAAATTTGTTTAATCAGCTTGCCTATTATTAATAAAACTATGTATTTATTCAAGATAATCTGATAGTTTGGATGTGATTTAGGAAAGATGTTTGGTTTAAAACATAACAAGGAGAAGAGCATGACGGATTCATATGCGGGCGCTAGGCAGTCATCGACTACGATTAATCCCATGCAAACTCAAGGGTTTGCATTTCTTGAATTTACTGCAAGTAAAGATTCTGATCATTTTACTAAAACATTTACGATGCTAGGCTTTAGTAAAATTGCAACTCACTTAAGGAAAGACGTAGAGCTTTGGCAGCAAGGAGATATTCACTTTTTCGTTAATCGTGATGTAAATAGCGTATCACAGCAATTTTCTAACCAGCATGGGCCTTGTACCTCAGCAATGGGGTTCCGTGTCAAGGATGCAGATTTTGCTTTTAATCGCGCTCTTACGCTAGGGGCTGAAGCTTTTAGAGGGGAGGGTGTGATCGATGTGCCAGCGATTTATGGCATTGGTGGCAGTATTTTATACTTTGTTAGCGAAGATTATGATCTTGAGAGTGAATTTGAAACTATTGCCGGTGTTGATGTTGCAAGTGCGAGCCAGGGTCTTGTGAATTTGGATCATGTGACGCACAATGTTTTGCGCGGTAACATGGATAAATGGGCAGGCTTTTATGAAAAATTATTTAACTTTCGTGAAATTCGTTATTTTGATATTGAAGGTAAATTAACCGGATTAAAAAGCCGTGCAATGACCAGCCCGTGTGGACAAATTCGTATCCCGATTAACGAGTCTTCTGACGATAAGTCGCAAATTGAAGAATTTATTCAAGAGTTTAACGGTGAAGGGATTCAGCATATTGCACTGACATCAGACAATATTTATAAAACAGTTGCAAGCATCCGTGCGAATGGCATTCAGTTTTTAGATACGCCTGATACTTACTATGAAGGGATTAGTAAGCGAGTGCCTTGGCATAATGAATCTGTTGGAAATTTACATGAAAATAAAATTTTAATTGATGGTGCTCCAACAGCAGAGGGTGGATTATTATTACAAATTTTTACCGATACTGTCATCGGCCCAGCATTTTTTGAAATTATTCAGCGTAAGGGTGATGAAGGATTTGGTGAGGGTAATTTCCAGGCTTTATTTGATTCTATTGAGCTAGATCAGGTAAGGCGTGGTGTTTTAAAGGACAAATAAAAAAGGACCTTTATGGTCCTTTTGCTTTTATAATTTTGAATAGTTTAAATTTAAATAAGAGGTTAAGTCAGAATGAAGTTAGCAACCTTAAAAGATGGTAGCCGTGATGGTAAATTAATCGTTGTCAGCCGGGATTTGAAAAAAGCCGTTGTTGTAAGTGGTATCGCTAAAACTTTGCAAATTGCCCTAGATGATTGGCACGGGCTCGAGCCAAAATTACAAGAGGTTTATATTGCCCTTAACCAAAATGAAGTTGCCGATAGCTTTGACTTTAATGCGAGCGCTTGTATGTCACCTTTGCCACGCGCTTATCAATGGGCCGATGGTAGCGCCTATGTTAACCATGTGGAGCTAGTACGTCAGGCACGTGGTGTGAAGATGCCTGAGAGTTTTTGGCATGATCCACTAATGTATCAAGGTGGCAGTGATGCCTTTACTGGCCCTTGTGATGATATTTTGGTTGAGCGTACTGATTTTGGTATTGATTTTGAAGCTGAACTCGCGGTGATTACCGGTGATGTTGCAATGGCAGCAGATGCTAAAATGGCGAAAGAAAACATACGTTTATTTATGCTGGTGAATGATGTTTCGCTGCGTAATTTAATTCCCGCAGAGCTGGCAAAAGGCTTTGGCTTTTTTCAATCTAAGCCATCCAGCAGTTTCTCACCTGTTGCGATTACCGCTGATGAGTTAGCTGAGGCATGGGATGGTGAAAAAGTTCACCTACCGATGACTGTGCATTTAAATGATGAGTTATTTGGTCAGCCTAATGCTGGGGTTGATATGACTTTTAATTTTCCTGAGTTAGTCTCTCATGCGGCTAAAACCCGACCGTTGGCAGCCGGTGCTATTGTCGGTTCTGGCACTGTATCGAATGTTGATCGTAGCGTGGGCTATTGCTGTCTGGCAGAAAAGCGTATGTTAGAAATTATTGATCGAGGAGAAGCTCAAACAGACTTTATGCAGTTTGGTGATAGAGTCCGGATAGAAATGTTTAATTCACAAGGTCAAAGTTTATTTGGTGCAATTAATCAACAGGTTGTAAAATATGACAAATAAAAATAAAGGGCAGTACTCATGAAGCTTTATGGCTATTTTCGCTCTTCAGCAAGTTTTCGAGTAAGAATTGCTTTGGCTTTAAAAACGATTGATTATGATCATATGCCAGTGCATTTATTAAATAATGGTGGTGAGCAGTATCAAGCAGATTATACGAAGATTAATCCTCAGCAGCTGGTGCCCAGTTTAATTGATGGTGACGTAGTCATTACTCAATCATTAGCAATTATTGAGTACTTAGATGCTAAATATCCAGATAACTTATTACTGATTCCTCAAGATATTTGTCTTGCAGCAAAGGTTCGGCAAATTGCTTATGCAATTGCTTGCGATACCCATCCGATGAATAATTTGCGTGTATTACAATATTTGCAAAATGAGCTAAATATTGATGATCAAGCCAAAAATACTTGGTATCAGCATTGGGTTTTGGCTGGCTTTGCTGCACTTGAGAAAATATTGGTTGAAACAGCGGGTGAATATTGTTTAGATAATCAATTAAGTTTGGCTGATATTTGTTTAATTCCACAGGTTTATAATGCTAAGCGATTTAATTGTGATTTAACTGGGTTTCCACAAATATTAGCAATTTATGAGCACTGTATGGCGCACACTGCATTTATTCAAGCAGCCCCTGAAAATCAACCTGATAGCCCGATGTAGTAGGATGCAATATGACACTGAGATTAAATGAGTTGGTACCTGAGTTTATTCGCGAAGTTATTCCATATCAACCAGGTAAAAGTATAGATGAAATTAAACGAGATTATGGTCTTAAGAATATCATTAAACTGGCAAGTAATGAGTGTCCTTTGGCCCCCTCTAAAAAGGTAGTGACTGCGATAGAGTCAGCGATTGGAAGTATTACTCGTTATTCTGAAGATACTGCGCCGCTATTGCGTCAACGTTTGGCAGAAAAAGAAAAAGTAACCCCTGAGCAAATCGTAGTGGGTGCAGGGTCCTCTGAAAATTTAGGGATGTTAATTCGTTGCTTTATTAGCGCAGGTGATGAAGTTGTAGTCTCGGAGCATGCATTTTCTCTTTATCATATTTTTAGTAAAATGTTAGGTGCTAATATTATTCAAACACCAGCTAAAAATTATAGTCATGACTTGACTGCTATGCTTGCAGCAATAACAGAGAAAACAAAAATTATTTTTATTGCTAATCCTAATAATCCAACAGGTACGTGGCTTGATTTTAGAGATATTCAAAAGTTTTTAAAAGAAGTGCCAGAGAATGTTTTGGTTGTTTTGGATGAAGCTTACTATGAATATGTTGAAGATATAAATTATCAATCGGCAGTGAGCTTATTAGGTCAATACGATAATTTGATTATTACGCGAACTTTTTCTAAAGCTTATGGTTTAGGTGGTTTACGTATTGGTTATAGTATTAGCTCCCAAGATATTGTTAATTATATGATGCGAGTGCGTTATAGCTTTAATTGTAGCAATATTGCGATTGCTGCTGCTACCGCTGCTTTAGATGATCAAGAGCACCTTCAGAAAAACCTTGCAAATAACAAACAAGGGATGATTTATTTAAAATCTTGCTTTGATAACCTAGGATTAGAATATTTACCTTCTGTAACTAACTTTATTTTGGTAAAATTTGGCGAATATGCAATGGATATTTTTAATGCACTACTTAAAGAAGGAGTGATTGTCAGACCTACGGTTGCAGATGATTTGCCGGAGTTTTTGAGAATAAGTATTGGTTTGCCTGAGGAAAATCAAATTTTTATTAATAAGCTTGAAAAAGTATTAAAAGAAATCTTGTAATGAAATTTATATGAAATGATAAAAGAGAGAATTTTCGTCTATTCTCTCTTTTACTATTTGGTTACTATATTTAGTGGCATTGATGTAAAAAGTAATCTAATATATTTATTTTTTTATAATATAGTACAGCCCTTGCAGCATTTTTTATCTTTCTGGTTATTTTCATTTTGTGTATGATCTATCATAATTGTTGTACTAATGTTATTTTTGATTATAGGAAATTTGGAGTTATTTTTAAAAAAATCCCCTGTAGTTAATTCTGTTGATCGAACTATACGCTCTATTTCTTTCCTGCTTCTATTTAAATAATCCATTAAATTTACATTAGGGTTCATAACTCCTAATTCATTACTATCTTGTATAAATAATTTACTGTTTGAAAGTGAATTGCTTTCTGTATTTGTTATTTTTAAAGTTGAATGCTTACTTGAAGTTGATTGATTTTCTATATTGGTTATATTTGAAGATGAGTGCCTTTTTGCATTATTGCTTATATTAATTTGGTATTTAGCATCATCACTAAAATAAGTTGTATGAAAATATCTTCTAATATCAAATTCAGTCGCTTTTGTTAAATCAATTCCATTGATTTTGCAATTATTATGTTCGCTAATTTTTTTACTAAAAATTAGATTATTATTGATATAATCATTTACATCTTTTAAAAATGCTAAGCTTTCAAAAAAAGACTGTTTCCCTGAATAATTAATATATGCAGATTGAAATTTTTTATTATTATAAAAATCATAACCGTGTATCATTAATTTAAGCATAAAACCTCCATATTTTATAAAGTGCATCTATAATAAATACAAAATAATTTTATTCCTCTACTTAATATTTAATTTATAGATATTAACTAATATTTTTATGTTTTAAAAAAATATCATCCTAGATATTTATAATTAATATATATCATTTATACTACTGAAAAAAAATAATTTATTTTATGCTTTTTATTTTTAATAAATATAATAAAAGCCCCAGTATAATGACTGAGGCTTTTGTAATTATTAATAATTAGTAGATGGTCATACTTTATTATAAAGCCCTAAGTTTTTATACTCACTTGCTTTTTCTTGCATGCCTTGGTTTAGTGCATCGTTATTATTTAAGCTTTGCTGCTTTGCATACTCTCTAACGTCTTGGGTGATTTTCATTGAGCAAAAGTGTGGGCCGCACATAGAGCAAAAATGTGCGACTTTATGAGCTTCTTTTGGCATGGTTTCATCATGCATGGAGCGAGCTTTTTCAGGATCTAAACTTAAGTTAAATTGGTCATCCCAGCGAAATTCAAAGCGGGCTTTTGATAAGGCATTATCCCTGATTTGGGCACCTGGATAACCTTTGGCAATATCAGCAGCATGAGCAGCAATTTTATAAGTGATCACGCCGTCACGTACGTCATGTTTGTCTGGTAAGCCTAAATGTTCTTTTGGGGTGACATAACATAGCATAGCTGCACCGTACCAACCGATCATGGTGGCACCAATACCTGAGGTAATATGATCATAGCCTGGAGCGATATCTGTTACTAATGGGCCAAGGACATAAAAAGGGGCCTCAAAGCAATCATGTAGCTCTTTATCGACATTGTCTTTGATCAATTGGGCTGGAATATGTCCAGGGCCTTCGATCATGGTTTGTACGTCATGTTCCCAAGCAACTTTAGTGAGTTCACCGAGTGTTTCTAATTCAGCAAATTGAGCCTTATCGTTGGCGTCGGCGATAGAGCCTGGACGAAAACCATCACCTAGAGAAAATGATACATCATAGGCTTTCATGATTTCACAAATGTCATGAAAATGTGTGTATAAAAAGCTTTCTTTATGGTGAGCTAGGCACCATTTTGCCATAATCGAGCCACCACGGGAGACGATGCCCGTCATGCGCTTGGCTGTTAGTGGAATATGACGCAATAAGACACCTGCATGAATAGTAAAATAGTCTACACCCTGTTCAGCTTGTTCGATCAAGGTATCTCGATAAATTTCCCAGGTAAGTTCTTCTGCTTTTCCGTCGACTTTTTCCAGTGCTTGATAAATTGGTACGGTGCCGATAGGAACGGGTGAGTTACGTAAAATCCACTCACGGGTTTCATGAATGTGCTTTCCTGTGGATAAATCCATAACATTATCCGCACCCCAGCGAGTAGCCCAAATCATTTTTTCTACTTCTTCGCTGATGGATGAAGTCACAGCAGAGGTGCCGATATTCGCATTAATCTTGACGCGGAAATTACGGCCGATAATCATCGGCTCGATTTCTGGGTGATTGATATTTGCCGGAATAATCGCACGGCCACGAGCAACTTCGGCACGGACAAATTCTGGGGTAATCTCTGCTGGAATATTTGCGCCAAAGTGCGCACCTAAGTGCTGTGAGGTTAAAGCGTGCTCTTGAATATCTTGGCGGCGAGCATTCTCACGAATAGCGACATATTCCATTTCAGGAGTGATAATGCCGCGTTTGGCGTAATGCATTTGTGTGACATTATGACCAGTTTTAGCACGTAATGGTTTGCGAATGCGCTTAAATTGCGGTACTTTCCATTGTTCTTGATTTAGATGCTGTTGAGTGAAGTTTGAGCTGTAACTGGCCAGTTCCTCAGTATCATTGCGCTCTGCTATCCAAGTACTGCGAATACTGGCTAAGCCCTGACGTAAATCAATATGAATCGTGGGGTCAGTATAGGGGCCGGAGGTGTCGTAGAGAGGGATATCTGGGTTTTTTTCTATTCCATGCTCTAAGGGGGTATCGGTTTGTTCTACTGCACGCATGTTGACTATTAAGTCATCACGTGAGCCTTGTTGGAATATTTTTTTTGAGCCGGTAAAAGGTTGGCGCAAGCGCTCAGCGACACTAAACTCTTCGGATGGATTAGTGGTAGCACGATGATTGTTTTTTATAGACATGAATTTAAAATTCTCCCCAAAATTAACGGTATAGGGAGGGAATGCAAGAGGCCTAATATTTATAGCTGCGAGGTTGTTGCTATATTTATTCAAGGTGCCTAGCAAAGCTTCCCTCCGTCGGTGTTAACCGAATCAGGTTCTAAGGGACTCTCTCAACCCAGTGTTCGTTCTCTGGATACCCCTAGCTTCACCATGCTTTATATCTTAAGGGTGGATGAATGTAAAGGTTTATCGCTAAAATAGCGAGAGAGCATGTGAGGACGCTAGAGGGAATTGAATATATTTGAGTCATTATTGAGAAGGAGCCGTGATGGAAAAGATAAATTTATACACAGCTGAACAAGTAAGGTCGTTAGATCAGGTAGCGATGCATGAATTTAATATAAATAGTTTTGAACTGATGCAAAAAGCAGGTGCTCAAGCTTTTGCATATCTACAAGAGCATTACCCAGCAAAAAATCAACTCCTTATTTTTTGTGGTAAAGGTAATAATGCAGGGGATGGTTATATTGTTGCTGCGCTTGCTAAGCAGGCAGGTTGGCAAGTTTTCGTTCAGGCTTTAAGTCATATAGATAAACTCTCTGGTGATACAAACAAGGCGGCAAAGCTGGCTATCAAGGTTGGAGTGATTGTCTCAAGCTTAAACTGCTCTGAACAAATATGCACAGAGCAGACAGTGATTATTGATGCTTTGCTGGGTACAGGCTTTAAAGGTAAGCTACAGGGTGATTACTTAAGGGCCATTCGCTTTATTAATCAATTGACTCATCGATTAGATGTTGCTTGTGTTAGTTTAGATGTTCCTTCCGGTTTGGATGCGACACGTGGTGTGTGTAGGCAAGAGGCAGTACGTGCACAGCAAACGATTACTTTTATTGGTAATAAGCAGGGCTTGTATACTGGTGATGGACCTGAGTATGCGGGGCAAGTCATTTATCGCTCTTTAGGCTTAGATGCGGCTATTTATAAAAAAGAGCCCGTTAATAGTATGTTATTGCAGCAAACGCCGGGGTTATTGACTCAACGCCATAAAAATAGCCATAAAGGTGACTATGGTCATGTATTGGTGATTGCCGGTGGTTCAGGTATGCTCGGCGCTGGGCTGATGGCTGCGACGGCTGCTTTGCGCTCGGGGGCGGGTGTGGTCAAGTTGGCAACGTTAGAGTCACATGCACGGCTTGTATCCTTATATCAGCCAGAATTAATAAGCTATGGCCTGAGTGAGCACACCAGCAGTGATGCATTATTGGAGCTAATCAGTTCGGCGGATACTTTACTGATCGGTTCTGGTTTGGTTGATAGTACTTGTGGTTTATCTGTGATGGATAGAGTGATACGGCAGGCGATGTCGCTAAATAAGGTATTAATTTTAGATGCAGGTGCATTGGCCTGGTTAGCTAAAAATCCATTAAGCTATGATAATTGGTTATTAACCCCACATCCTGGGGAGGCAGCTCAATTATTAACGTGTACCAGTGAGCAGATCCAAGAGGATCGTTTTCGTGCTGTTTGGCAATTACAGCGAAGATATCAAGGTTGTGTGATCTTAAAAGGTTGCGGTAGTTTAATTGCAGACAATGAAAACGGTAGCTGTTATGTGTGTCCTTATGGTAATCCAGGGATGGCTACAGCAGGCATGGGGGATGTGCTGGCAGGAATTACTGCTGGGTTAGTATTTCAATTAAAGTCGATTAGCCTTGCAGCTCAATATGCGGTTACTTTACATGCTGGGATAGCGGATCGCTTGGTATTGCAACAGGGTGAAGCGGGTTTACTTGCTACAGATATTATTCAGGAGTTAAGAGTTTAGGGTTTAATCTATTGATTTTAAAGTGAGTGCAATCCTGAATTGACAGTTAAGACCTAGGCTGGCATGCTGCCGTTTTTTAGGAGGGTCATATGAGAGTTATTTCTGCCAATTTAAATGGGATTCGAGCAGCAGCACGTAAGGGCTTTTTTGACTGGTTAAATCAGGTCAATGCGGATGTTATCTGCATTCAAGAGACGAAAGCACAAGAACATCAGCTGGAGGATGAAATATTTAATCCGCCAGGCTATTATCGTTATTTGTTTGATGCAGAAAAAAAAGGCTATAGTGGTGTAGCAATTTATAGTAAAAAAAAGCCAGACCGAGTGCATACGGGCTTGGGCTTTGATATTGCTGATGCGGAAGGGCGTTATATTCAAGCCGATTTTGGTAAGCTTAGTATTGCGTCTTTATATTTACCCTCGGGTTCTTCCTCTGAAGAGCGTCATCAACGTAAATGGCAATTTATGCACTACTTTATGGAAATATTAAAAGGCTATCGGGTCGATGGGCGGGAATATATTATTTGTGGTGATTGGAATACGATTCACCAAGAAATTGATATTAAAAATTTTAAGTCAAACCAGAAAACCTCAGGGTGTACGCCCGCTGAACGTGCATGGATGGATGATATTATCAATGATGTGGGATTTGTAGATGCCTTTCGCTTGGTTAACTCACACTCGGACCAATATACGTGGTGGTCAAATCGAGGTCAGGCATGGGCTAAAAATGTGGGTTGGCGTATTGACTATCAATTGATTACGCCGGGTTTAAAAGGTCAAGTCGTTGGTGAAACTATTTACAAAGAAGAGCGTTTTTCGGATCATGCACCATTGATTATTGACTATAAAGATTTAACTGGCCTAATTTAAAAGGCGTGTAAAAGTTATTTAAGTGAATTGAGTATAAACGCGCTATAGTGAACAATAAGTAAAACTTGGGAGGATATTTATGATTTCAGGTGCGGGCATTGTCGTAATTGTCTTGGTTGTTTTGGCAATTACTGTGATCTTGATGGGTGTTAAAGTTGTCCCTCAAGGTAGTGAGTGGACGGTGGAGCGTTTTGGTCGTTATACACATACTTTAAAGCCAGGGCTTGCCTTAATTATACCGATGGTTGATAGTGTTGGTGCTAAGCTTAATATGATGGAGCGAGTACTAGATATTCCATCACAGGAAATTATCAGCCGTGATAATGCGATGGTGCGTGTTGATGCTGTCGTGTTTTTCCAGGTGATTGATGCCGCTCAGGCCGCTTATGAGGTTAACCAGTTAGAGCATGCGATTCGTAATTTAACGATGACTAATATTCGGACCGTTTTAGGTGCGATGGACTTAGATAGTATGTTGTCGAAGCGTGATGGTATCAATAGAAAACTACTCACGGTGATTGATGAGGCGACCGGCCCTTGGGGGGTGAAAGTGACGCGTATTGAAATTAAAGAGGTCGCACCACCTTCTGATTTAGTAGACTCGATGGCTAGGCAAATGAAAGCTGAGCGTGATAAGCGCGCGGCGATTTTAGAGTCTGAAGGTTTACGTCAATCTGAGATTTTGCGTGCAGAAGGTAGTAAGCAAGCAGTGATTCTGGCTGCAGAAGGCGAAAAAGAGCAGGCATTTCGTCAAGCAGAAGCACGTGAGCGTTTAGCTTTGGCTGAGGCGAATGCGACTGAGACACTGTCTAATGCCTTAAGTACGGGCAATGTTCAGGCGATTAATTACTTTATTGCTCAAAAATATATAGAAGCGTTGTCTACTATTGGTTCGGCAGAAAATCAAAAAGTTATTATGATGCCATTGGAAACTAGCCAATTAATAGGTTCTGTTGGTGGTATTGGTGAAATTATTAAAAGTACCTTTAAAGAAGATTAATTTGTATTAGTTTAGGAGTCACTATGGAGCAGCTATTAAATCAATTGCAATATTGGCATTGGCTAAGTTTTGGTATTGTTTTAATAGTGCTCGAGGTGCTTGGTGCGGGTGGAATTTTACTTTGGAGTGGCGTTGCCGCGCTTATTGTTGGCATTATTTTATGGATTGTGCCAATTGTCTGGGAGATACAACTTTTATTATTTGCTGTGCTTAGTATAGCAGCGGTTATTATCTGGCGTATGTACTGGAAAAAGCACCCTGAAAAAGTTGAACGTCCTCATCTTAACCAGCGTGCACAGCGCTTAATTGGTCATGAGTTTATCCTGCCTGCGTTATTAAGCCCTGGTGAAGCGATACGGGTAAAAATTGCAGGCACACAATGGAAAGTTGTTAGTGAAGTAAAAATTACGGTAGGAAAAAAAGTACGAGTGACTCAGGTGCTTGCTAATGAAGTACATGTGCAAGCTATTGATGAGCCTTAAATACTTAATGATTATTTGATTAAAAATATTAATCAGCTATTGGTTTATTCTAAGGCTGCTGCTAAATCATGAGGGTGGAGTGGGAGCCTGTGGCTTCTTTCAAAAAGTAAAGCTGCTTCTGCGATCTCCTCAGGTTTAAAACCTGAGAAATAGCGTTTATTCCTGCGATCTTGAAGGTTTAAAAAATATCCGCTCTCACTGTTTGTTCCATACCTAGCGAAGCTTCGTATATCTCGTTTACGAACTGATTGACTATTCGGGCAGATTTCTTCTTTAAGTAAGCAATATTGAGGTTGGTTTAAAAGCTCGGCAAGTTGATTGATTATTTTTGTTTTATTTGTTTGGCAAGCCGATACAATAAAACATAAACTTCTCACTGCATTATAATCGCTAAAATTCGTATCATTCTCTTGATTTAGGTGATCAATAATACTTTTTAATAAATGTGCTTTGAGTATTGGTTTAATACTGGTTGATGCTTGCTTGGGGTTAACTAAGCCGTCGGCGAGTTGTGGAGCGTGTGCTGCGTGCTTTGTTAGAAATCGCCAATTTGCTTGGTCAGCTAACCCAGCGACTCGTAACGTATCCAGGCCATAAGTCAAATGTGAGGCATATGCAGCATGATGAGTAAGAAGCTGCCAATTTGCTTGGTTAGCTAACCCAACAATTCGTAACGTATCCAGGCCATACGTCAAACTTGAGGTATATTCAGCATGATTAGTAAGAAGGTGCCAATTCATTTGGTTAGCTAATCCAGCTTGTTGTAATGCATGCAGACTATAGGTTAGGCTTTGAGCATATTGGACATGGTTGGTAAGAAGTCGCCAATTTGCTTGGTTGGCTAATCCAGTTTGCCTTAATGTACTTAGGGCATAGGTTAAATTTAAGGCGTATTGAGTATGACTGATAAGGAATTGTTGATTTTCTTCGTTATCTAATCCTGCTCTGGTTAGCATATAGCTAAATCCTAAATGTATGGCATAATAACTTATTGAATAATTGTAGAATTAAACAAGGAATGTGCCATGGGGTATCCAGTTGAATTCAGACGGAAGGTCTTTAAGTTAAAAGAAAAGAAAGGGCTAACTTATGAGGAAGTTTCAGAGCTCTTTGGCGTTTCAATGAGGACGCTGTTTCGATGGAATACAAGAATAGAAATAAAAAAGAAGGCACCAAAACCTCGAGCGATC
>LVCQ01000042.1 GCA_001644975.1 Piscirickettsiaceae bacterium NZ-RLO1 | reverse complement strand
GTAATACCGCTTCACACAGCAGGCTATAAAAAGGTGCACCGATAATGCTGGCAAGGGTAGTGAAGCTAAATACCAGCAAAGTGATTAAGGCTAAGCTTAAAATAACGGTCGCAATGGGCCGAAGAAAGTGTAACCAGTGTGGCAGGCTTGTGCTTACGTGAGCGGTAATTACTTCGATGCCATGCATGCCTAAGTAGCTTAAAGCCAACAGTAAAATAATATTAAGTAAAATAGGTAGGTAGAGGTAGCGGCGCATTTTAGGTGTTAAAATAAAGTTTAAGCCGTTTAAAAAATAGTGAAAACCTGACATATTCGCTCCGCTAGATTCATGATAGAATGGGCGGTATTTTACCTGATTCAGTGGTAAACTGAAGGGCGTAGCTTGATAAACATTAAAAATTATAATTTAAGTGCAATGGCATTATGAGATTAAAAAAGATTAAGTTGGCCGGGTTTAAGTCATTTGTTGATCCGATGACAGTTGAGTTACCAAGCCAGTTGGCGGCGATTGTTGGGCCAAATGGCTGTGGTAAGTCAAATATTATTGATGCAGTGCGTTGGGTCATGGGAGAGAGCTCAGCAAAGAATTTGCGTGGTGAGTCGATTACAGATGTAATTTTCAGTGGCTCCAGTGCCCGTAAACCAGTGAGTCAGGCCACCATTGAATTAATTTTTGATAATAGCCAAGGTAAGCTGGTCGGCCCCTATGTTAGTTATAGTGAAATTTCAATCAAGCGTACTGTTAATCGCGAAGCCCAATCCAGTTATTTTTTAAATGGTACGAAATGCCGTAAACGTGATATTGCTGATGTTTTTCTAGGTACTGGTTTGGGCCCGCGAAGTTATTCGATTATTGAGCAGGGGATGATTTCCCGAGTGATTGAGGCTAAGCCTGAAGAGCTTAGGGTGCATTTAGAAGAAGCGGCAGGAATTTCTAAATATAAAGAGCGCCGTAAAGAAACTGAGCGCAGAATTCGTCATACACGTGAGAATTTAGAGCGTTTAGGGGATATTCGTGAAGAGCTTGGCAAGCAGTTGAGCCGCCTGCATCAACAAGCACAAGCTGCTGAGAAATATCAGAATTTTAAGAAAGAAGAGCGCGAGGTGAAAGGCCAGCTGTATATCCAGCGTTGGAAGAGTCTACAGACGCAACATGGTCAAGAACAGCAGAAAATTCAAGAACATGAAGTGACTGTCGAAAAGCAGCGCGCAGGGCAGCAGCATATTGATGCGAGTTTAGAAAAAGAGCGTTTAGCCTTAAGTGAGGCATCAGAAAAGTTGCATGCCTGTCAGGCTGATTATTATCAGGCAGGGAATGAAGTCTCACGTTTAGAGCAGCAGATTGAGCATGCAACCACACGGATTCGTGAAACAGGCCAGGAAATGACGCGCTTAAACGATAGTTTGGAAAAGGCTCGCTTAGAGTTAGCTGCTGATGAAAAGCAAAAGGTATTATTAAGCACACAAGAAGAAGCACTGGTCCCTGAAACAGAGTTATTACAAAATGCCGTTGAAGACGCGGCTATGCATGCCGAAGATGTAGAGGTGCGTTATCGGCAGTTAGAAAAAGAGCGTGAGAGCCTACTACAGCAAGTGGCCTTATGTCGTCAGGAAGCTGAAGTTGAGCAAACACGTATTCGCCATATGGAAGAGCAAGGCCAACGTTTGCAACAGCGTTTAGAGAAGCTAAGGGCTGAGACGTATAATAGCGACTTGGTAAGTTTGGAAGTGGGTTTAGAAGATGTTCAGGAACAGCAGCGTGAACTTGAGGAAAAAGAGCAAGAATTACAGTTAGGTGCTGAAGAGCAGCAGCAGCTTTTAGCTCAGCAGCGCCAATTGATCGAGCAACAGCGTAAAGCATTAGAGCAGCAGCGCGGTGAATTACATCCATTGAAAGGTCGCTTAGCCTCATTAGAGGCGTTGCAACAAGCGGCTTTGTTTAATGCGGATGCTGATAGTGCAAGCTCTGTTAAAACTTGGTTAGAGACACAAGGTTTGGCTGCAAGTAAACAGTTAGCACAAAGTCTTCGGGTGCGAGAAGGCTGGGAAACAGCAGTTGAAACGGTATTAGGGGATAATTTACAAGCCTTATATACACCGGGTTACCAGGTGAACACCAGCTTAGCAGAACTTGAAGTATCTTTGATATGCATTGATCAGCCACTGGCGTTAAATGTAAATACTCAGGCGGCATTGGGGCATGAAAATCAGACTGGCATATTAAAGCTGACTGATGTCATTGAACAGGGTGAAGGTTTGCCAAGTCAGTTGCAACATGTGTATTTAGCTGAGGATTTATTAGCCGCATTGCGGATCAGATCAGAGCTAAAAAGTTATGAGTCGGTGGTGACTGTGGATGGCCTATGGCTGGGTGCAAACTGGCTTAAAGTGACGAAGCGTGATGATAGTCAGTCGGGTGTGATTGCGCGTGAAAAAGAGTTAACGGCGCTAAGACAACAAGAACTGGCGCTTGAAGAGAGTATTTGCCTGCATGAAGAGCAGCTCAGTCAGAGTCAAGAGGCGTTAATGCAGGTAGAAGCGCAGGTAAAAAGTGTTCAACAACAGGCACAAGCGCTGCAAAGAGAGTTGGCTGAAGTAAAGGCTCGAGTGAGTGGGCGTCTTGCGCGTATTGAACAGGTACGCGCACGTTTGGCGGTGATTGAACATGAGCTTAGTGAGGCGCTTGAACTATTTAATGAAGAACAAGAAGAAATTAAAATCGCACGTCAGCGTTTAGAGGTTGCTGTTGAGAACATGGCGGAGCTTGAGTTGCAAAGGCAAGCGCTGGAGTCAGGTCGTGTTGAGGCCAGTCGCGCCACCCAAGAAGCACGTCAGCAGCTAGAATCACTGAAAAGTCAGTATCAACAAAAGCAGATGCAGCTACAGCGAGTGCAGAGTGAGCAGGCTGGAATTAAAGCGGCCTTACAGCGTTTAGAAGAACTACTCGGTCGTGATAAGGTGCGCTTGGCTGAGCTCGAGCAGTCACGGACAGGGCTTGAAGAGCCACTTGAAGAGCAGCGTATGTTACTAGATGAGCAACTTGAGCGCCAATTAAGTTTTGAGGATCGCTTAAAAACAGTCAAAGACCAAGCGCAAGCGCATGAAAATCAAGTGCGAGCATTTGAGAAACAATTGCATGAGCAGATGAATCGGGTGGCACATGCGCGTGAGGCTTTAGAGCAAGGACGCATGCAAGCACAAGAGCTTTTTATTCGTCGTCAATCTGTTGAAGAACAGTTGGTTGAAGCAGGCTTTCAATTAAGAGGTCTGTTAGAAATTTACCAAGAAGGCTGTGATGTTAAAGAATTAGAAGACGGCTTAGAGGATATAGGCCGACGTATTCAACGTCTCGGGGTGATTAACCTGGCTGCGATTGATGAATATGCAGCGCAATCTGAGCGTAAGGTGTATTTAGACGCTCAGCATGATGATTTGACTGAAGCACTTGATATGTTAGAAGCGGCGATTCGTAAAATCGATAAAGAAACACGTACGCGCTTTAAAGAGACTTTTGATGAGGTAAATGGCCATTTTAAACTATTGTTTCCAAAGTTATTTGGCGGTGGTAGTGCGACACTGGAGTTGATTGGTGAGGACTTATTAGAAGCAGGCGTGGCTTTGATGGCACATCCGCCGGGCAAGCGTAATAGTACTATTCACTTGTTGTCTGGGGGTGAGAAAGCGTTAACGGCAGCGGCCTTGGTCTTTGCGATTTTCCAGCTGAATCCTGCGCCGTTTTGCATGCTAGATGAAGTGGATGCACCGCTAGATGATGCGAATGTCGGACGTTTTTGTCGCTTAGTTGAAGAGATGTCAGAGTCTGTGCAATTTATTTTTATTTCTCATAATAAAATTGCGATGGAAATGGCCGATCAGCTGGTTGGGGTGACAATGCGTGAGCCCGGAGTATCACGCTTGGTGGCTGTAGATATAGAAAAAGCACTGGAAATGGCTGAAGAATAAATTACAAAATATATAGATATTAAAAATAATATAAATAAAGAGCATTAATCTAAAGGGGCAGTGTTTATGGAAACATTTTTGAAAGTCTTGGTCTTGCTGGTGGGGATCTTGCTGGTGTGGGTATTTATTTGGGAAGGGCTTAGGCGATTGAAAGTGTGGCGGATTCGTAAGTGGGGAGTAAAAAGGCCCTTGCAAATGCGTTCAGGTGATCCGCTTACTGAAGATGATAGCGCCGATGATGTTACTGATCACCAGAACACTCAAGATGACCAACAAAATCAAAGCCAGTATGATCGTCAGGCAGATACTATGTCAGCGCGAGATCCGGAGCCTAGTCATATTATTCTGAATATATATATAGAATCTAAATCTACTGGGTTTCTTGCTTATGCGTTATTTAGTTTATTAAAAAGGTCGGGTTTAATATTTAATGATGAGCTGCAGGTTTTTGAAGCAAAAAATGAACAAGGTGAAGTGGATTTTTATATCACCTCGGCAGTTGCTCCGGGCGTATTTGATATTAAAAATGCCATGGTGAGTATTCCTGCAGTGAGTGTGTTTGCACGTCCTGACTTGCAGACCAATCCACGCATGTCATTTTTTAAATTACTGGAAAGTACCCATACTATTGCCTCTGAATTAGATGGGCGGGTATTGAATATGCGCCGAGAAACTCTCACTGAGGCAAGTGTGAGTGCAGACTATTTGTCGGTAGTTAATACGTATGCTGTTGCAGAGTCTACAGCAGCGGTTATGTCAGCTTCAAAATCAACATCAACTGTAGCTGATGAAAGTATGCAAGACGACAATCACGTGTATCAAGAAAATGAGGGTCATGCTATTACTGGTGCTAGTGTTGGTACTCATCCTAATAAGGATCAGCATGTCGCCAGCTAAGCTAAAACGTGAGTTGGCGCCTGCTGTTCGAGTGGATGAACTGGTTAAACAGCTTAATCTTTATAGTGCAGCGTATTATACCGAAGACGACCCCTTGGTTCCTGATAGTGAATATGATCGTTTGTTTAGTGAGTTACAGCAATTAGAAACTGATTATCCAGAGTTAAAACAAGCGGATTCGCCGACCCTGCGTGTTGGCGGTACTATCTTGGCTGAATTTACTGAGGTGCAGCATCAGTTACCGATGTTGTCGTTGAATAATGGTTTTAATGACCAAGATATTTATGGTTTTATTAAGCGCTTAAAAGTTGATGAGGATGCGTGTTTTTTTTGTGAGCCAAAACTCGATGGTTTAGCGATTTCACTGCATTATCAACAGGGCCTGTTAGTATTGGCTGCAACACGTGGTGATGGTGCAACTGGTGAGGATGTGACGGAGAATGTTAAAACCATACGGTCGATTCCACTGCGTTTACATAGCAATAACCCACCTGAATTTTTAGAAGTGCGTGGTGAGGTTTTTATGATGAAATCTGGCTTTAACAAACTTAATGACCAGTTGCGTGAAAAGAATCAAAAAACATTTGCGAATCCGCGCAATGCGGCTGCTGGGAGTTTGCGGCAGTTAAACTCCAAAGTTGCTGCCAGTAGGCCATTGAGTTTTTATGCTTATAGTTTAACTCAAATGGTAGGGGTTGCATTAGCACCGAGTCATCATGAGCGTTTAGCACTGCTTGCCAGTTGGGGTATCCCAGTTAACGCCGATGCTCGATGTGAAACTGGAGCGAAAGGCTGCTTAGCATTTTACCAGAATATTTTAAAAGTACGTGATCAGCTCAATTATGATATCGATGGTGTAGTTTATAAACTGGATGATATGGTCGCGCAAGAAAAATTAGGCTTTACTGCACGTGCACCACGCTGGGCATTGGCGCATAAACTGCCCGCTGAAGAAGAAATAACGATTGTAAAAGCGATTGAGTTTCAAGTAGGGCGTACTGGCGCACTAACTCCGGTGGCGCGTCTAAACCCAGTGAATGTTGGTGGTGTAGTTGTCAGCAATGCAACCTTACACAATATGGATGAAGTTGAGCGTAAAGATGTGCGTGCAGGCGACTTTGTGATTGTGCGTCGTGCAGGCGATGTGATTCCTGAAGTGGTTAAAACGGTGCTCGCTGATGATAAGCAACGTAAGGCCCATGAAGCACGCCCTAAATTGGTGATGGCAGATAAATGTCCTGTGTGTGATTCAGTTGTTGAGCGTCTTGCTGGTGAAGCGGTATCTCGTTGCATGGGGGGGTGGCGGTGTAAGGCACAACGCAAAGAAGCGCTCAAACACTTTATCAGTCGTAAAGCACTGAATGTTGATGGCTTGGGTGAAAAACTGATAGAACAACTGGTAGATTTAGAGCTTGTTCAAGATGCTGCTGATTTATACCAACTGAGATTGGAGCAACTCACAGGCCTTGAGCGCATGGCAGAAAAATCAGCCAATAATGTGTTAGAGGCACTTGAAAAAAGTACAGTAACGACGTTTGGACGGTTTTTATATGCATTGGGTATTCGTAATGTTGGTCAGGCAACGGCTCAGGTGTTAGCACAACGTTTTGGTAATTTAGCCGCATTATTAGCTGCTGGTGCAGAAGAATTACAGGCTGTGGATGATGTCGGGCCGGTAACGGCTCAGTTTGTTTTGCAGTTTTTTTCTCAAGAAGAAAATCAGCGGTTGATTCAGCGTTTGCAAGCGCTGGGTGTACATTGGCCGGAACAAGACAAACCGTTATTAGCAGTACGGGCATTACAGGGCGAGGTCATTGTATTAACTGGGACCTTGCATGAATTTTCACGGGATGAGGTTAAAGAGAAGTTAGAGCAATTAGGGGCAAAAGTGACGAGCAGCGTATCAAAAAAAACCACCTTATTGATTGCTGGGGAGAATGCTGGATCAAAGCTTGATAAAGCGCAGGCATTGGGTGTGCCTGTAAAGAATGAAAATGATTTAAAAGTGTTATTGGGGTCTAATTAGAGGAGGCGACGATTCGTGATTACCCAACTATTGGCTGATTATGGCTTATTTTTAATAAAAACGGCGACACTGGTCGCAGCGATTTTAATCGTATTTTCAGGGTTGTTGGCGTTGGCGATGAAAAATCGCTTGGCCAAGCAAAAAGGCAGTTTAGAAGTTGAAAAACTCAATGATCATTATGACGATTTAAAAGAGACGATTGAAATTGAAGTGCTTGATAAGAAAGAGCTTAAGGCCCTAGAAAAAGAGCGCAAAAAAGAAGAAAAACAAGAGAGAAAAGACAAAAAGAAAAATAAAAGTAAAGAGGCTGAGACCGATGAGGATGTAGCAGCCGCCTCGCGTATTTTTGTCTTGGATTTTGATGGTGATATTGAAGCCTCTGCAGTGCATGCTTTGCGTGAAGAAGTCGATGCATTACTCACCTTTATTAATGAAAAAGATGAAGTGGTTGTCAGGCTAGAAAGCCCAGGGGGCATGGTAAGTCCCTATGGTTTAGCTGCATCACAACTTGCTCGTTTTCGCAGCAAAGGGGTGAAACTTACTATTGCCGTTGATCAGGTAGCGGCCAGTGGGGGTTATTTAATGGCTTGTGTGGCTGATCGGGTGATAGCTGCACCGTTTGCGGTGTTAGGTTCGATTGGTGTTGTTTTTCAGATGCCTAACTTTCATCGCGTGCTAAAAAAACATGATGTCGAATATGAGCAATTGACCGCAGGTGATTACAAACGTACGTTGACGATGTTTGGTAAAAACACCAAAGAAGGTCGTGAGAAGTTACAAGAAGAGCTAGAAGATATTCACTACTTGTTTAAAAACTTTGTCGGTGAATATCGTCCGCAGTTAGATATTGATAAAGTTGCAACGGGCGAACATTGGTTTGGCCAGCGTGCTTTGGAACTTAATTTAGTAGATGAATTAATTACTAGTGATGACTATTTATTATCACGTGCGGATGAGCATGAAATTTACTCGGTAAACTATATGGAAAAACAAACCTTAGCCGATCGTTTAGGCGTTATGGCACGTGCTTTGCTTGGTAAATTAGCAACAGCAGGAGTGAAGCGTTAAAGGATGATGCATGCAACGTAAAGCGGTTGTTTTACTCTCAGGTGGGGGACACTCAGGCCTCTGCCTGCATTTGGCTCGTAGTCAAGGTTATCTGCCTTATGCCTTAAGCCTTGATATTCCTAAACGTCACTTTCAATTGGATAGTGCCCAGCAGTTTGCGCGTGATGTTGGCGTTGCTGAGCATCAAGTGATTGCAATGAATGAAAATAGTCTCTCTGATAGCAAAGCGCTGACGTATTATTCAAGTGTGTTAAGCTTTGCTGTCAATTGGGCGCAGGAGCTATCTGCGCAAGATATTTTTATTGGCTTGCATCCATCCGCAGAGCATACGCTGGAGTATATGGTCGAGTGGTTGCAAAGCTATCAAGAGTTGATTAATTTAAGTGCAACAACCGCAATTCGGATTCAAACGCCGTTGCTTTTTATGAGTGACAAAAAGCGTGAGCAAACTGCGCAACAATTTAATTTAACATTGCCTGTAGCTGAGCCAGTTAAACCACAGAAAAAGAAGTTTATACAGCGAATTTTTAGTGAGTAGTTAAATATAACTTGATAGTTCTTGGGTAATTCTCAATATATAAAGCTTAAATTTTTAATTAAATAGCTGATTTAAATCGTCTAATGAGGGGGAGCTTGGTTGTCCTAGTTCTTGCTGCTTTTTTAAATGGCTTAAATACATCAGCATCTGCGAGCCATCACCGGGCTTTGAGAATAATTTTTTGTTTTCATTATCTTGTTTTCTGGATGTCTGATTGAAGAAACCTTCTTTACCTTCACTTTTTTTCTTAAATAAAGCATAATTCCAAATATCTTCCGGGCAGACATTATCATTTTTTGGACGTATCTCTTGTCTAAGTAAGTTATGTTCAGGTAGGTTTAACAGTTGGGCAAGCTGATCATCGAATGCGGTGTCTGCACTTGCTGCTGCACCTTCTGAAGGTGTTCGGTTTTTTGAATCTAAGGGGCCTTGATTTTGCTTCATCGAGGCAAAGTAGCAGAGATCTTGTAAGCTTTCAGCTTCTCTAATGAGTGATTTTTTTAGCTTTGGAAGATTTAGCTGCTGAAGTTCTAGTTTAATTTGTGAAAAGCTCTTTGAAATTTTTGGAAACCTTTCTTTTATTAACTCACTGATTGAGTAATCGGCCTGTGCTTCTGCTGGGTTGGCTGGGGCTTTTCTATATGCGGGGTTTTTTAGTGTATGTTGATATTGAACATCTGGATTACCTTGCCCTTGAATAACTAATAAATTTTGTAGGTTTACGCCATCATAATGGTTTAAGTGTAGTGTGACATTCTTTGGAATCATCTGAGGGTTTGACTCAAATACCTCCTGTAAGCTAAGCAAGATATCTTTTCTATCATCGTAAAACTCATAATTTACTATATCGTTCGCTGCGAGCCAAGGAGTGCAAGGCACGGGGTGAGTAGGCCGAGGTAGGTTAGGGTTTTTAGCAGAGCGGAGTTGCGAAAGGCCGTTAGGTCTGTAGCAAGCGTAACGAGTGTCTAAAAATCTATACGAACCGTAGAGTCATGTGAGAGCACAGTGGTGGAGTGTGCCGATTCAAGGCACGCAACGCTGTGTGACGCGGACAGCCGAGGGTTTATAGTCGTCGCGTTTTGCTCGGCGATTTTGCATCATTGGATGTGCAAAATACCTACCGAGGTAGCGACGCTTACGTGGATTTTCAGTTGCGGCTTTATGCATTTGGGCATATAAAAGCGTAAGTTTTGATGAGTCAGGCTGTGTGTGTGGATCTTGTTCATGTTTTTCAGGAACGTGATAATTTTGCAAAGCTTGTCTAAATGTCTCTCCTGGAGCTAAGTCATTATAGATATCTGCGATTAATAAAGGGTCAAACCCTGCGCTAATTTTTTTAGCAAAATCAACCATAAATGGATAGCAGTATTGGCCTTCTCTATTTGAATTGAGTTTTTCTTTTTTATAGTCTTGGCGGTCAGAGCCGAGGAAAACAGTCGATGATGTAAACTCTTTTGCTTGGTTATTAAGGTGAGTAATAAGTTTTTGATTAATTGTTATAAGGTGCTCTAAAGTCAGGTCTTCTTTGGGTTTTCCTGGGCTGTTAAATGCTCGAACATTATCTATATTTGCATTATAAAGGCAACCATCGAAATCTAAACTGATAAAGCGTTTTTTAGTCATATTGTTAGCCTTTTAAATAGGGCCTCAGTTAAATATAAAATCAAAAATATTAAAAGGTTATTCAGTAAAATAATGCTAAAAAACTCTATGGAATATAGATAAAAAATAAAGTTACTTATACTTTAAGGCTCTTTTAAAGCTCTCATAGTCTAAGCGAGCCATAATCAATTAAAATACACTGACTATTATTTGCTGTAACTATCTAAATAATAAATTAAATTTCATTTAAGTTTATTTTTTATATGACTTCAATATAAAATGGCCTTTGTGTTAAGTCAAACCCTTAATTATGAGAGGTTAATTTTATGAAAAAAAGCATTGTTTTATCAATGGTAATGGCTACTTTGTCGTTGTTTTTTTCTGTTATATCGTTTGCTGCTGAGTACCAGCCGTGTCAAAGCCAACTGATAGATGATTCACAAAATTATGTCACTCAACAGCAATATCAGTGGATGAATGAACAGGGCTCATTTTATAGATAGTGTGTTAAGTTGTTGTTTATAGCTAAAGCCGTTCTTAAACGGCTATTTTATTGCTTAATTAGGACTGTATTTATTACGCGTTATCTACTTTTGCTTATTATAGTGTCTATTATTTATATATTATCTATTGTTTTTATATTATTAAGTGCTCAGTTAAAGAGAAAGGATGGCAGTTTGAATTTAGAGCAAGATGACTTACCCTATTTTAGAGGTGAGTGTGATGATTTGATTAATGAGCTGACGCAGGCTGTAGATCTTCTTGCTGAAAATCCAAAAGATAGTGATACCATTAACTCTATGTTCCGTGCGATTCATACCTTGAAAGGTAATGCTAAAATTGCCGGTTCCGTTGAATTAGAGAACTTATGCAGTTTGATTGAAGATGTTTTAGAAGCCTTTCGTCAAGGGAAGCTTGAACCGGATCAAAAATTATTGCAGCTTGCAAATTTATCGATTGATGGCTTAAAAAAAATGCTGGATGAATTATATGAACTTAAAGAGGCGGATTCTGCGCACCCAAAGTTAATTGCAGCTTTACAATTTGTTGTTCAAAGATAGTATAGTGAATGCTAATTTTAATAAATTTTATGATAAAAAGAACGTTTATTTTTATTGTCTGTTATTTATCAATAATGCAGCTACCTTTGGCTATTGCCAATAGTCCATTGGTTGAGAATTTTTCAATTCAATTGTCTAAACAGCTTGAAGAAAATATCCATCGTCAGTGCCAACAATGGACCAAGGATCTTGCTAAAGCAGAAATGCAAGACAACTTAGGCCCAATAAATCAGTTGCGGTTTAAAAAAATCTATAATAATAACTATCCGCTGTGTATGGTTGAAACGATAAAGCGAGTTAAAAATTACTTTGCTAGTATTAATACTAAACCTGATCGAAAAGACTTTAATGTCATATTTAAAAAATAAAAAAATATTTTTTATTGTTAATAAAATACAGAGTTTAGGTGGAAATCAAGGCTTTATCAAAGTCAACGGCAAAGCAGCAGATTTATGTTTTTTAGAGTGAGCTTGAATAAAGCTACTTTTAAGGGTTTAAATTTTCCACAGCTGAATAGCCCTGTTCATGAGAAGAGTTATGATTATTTGTGAAATAATGGTCAAACAACAACATGGGTTGATTTTTATCGGGATTGTTTGATAAAGAGAAGAAATTTTCGTCATCACGGGCTTTAGTATTTAGAAAATATCCATGTTGTGGAGCTTGTGTTCCATATCGTTCGTAATGTCGGATTCCTCTCATTGAAACACGTTGATTACCAGGAAAAATATCTTGTTTTAGTAAATTATATTCAGGGCGTTTGAGTAGCTTAAGCAATAAATCACCTGTTACTGTGGTGTGTTTGGGGTGAAAAAAGCCGCCTTTTCGTCGGACAGCTGCAGCAAAGCATAATTGTTGTAATGTAGTACAGCTATCAAATATGTGTTGTTTTTCTGCTGATGTATTTGATGTTTTAAGTGCTTGCTTGATTGCTAAGAACTGTTTTTGTTTCAGGTTTTCTTGTTTTTGATTTGGAGTTGGAGTTGTCAGATACTCTCCATGTAGAAGTACTAAATCTTCTTGGTTTAATATTGAGAAGTCTTTTTCAGCTAGAACTATTGAAGTTTGAGATGAGCTTAAAGCGGCCTTAGTTATTTCATAAGAAGCAGGGGGAGTTTGGGTTGAATCAGAGCTAGAACTCATTGGAACTAGCTCTAAAGTCGCAGGTTCACAGTCCCTTAACAACTTGAGTGATCTTTCAGCGTATTCTGTGTTTCTTCTGGACATGGAAGGACTAGAAGCATGATCTGAAGAAAAATGCCTCTTAAACTCATTGTGGCGTTGAAGTTTACGTAAAATACCTGCAATATCTTCATTTGATTGGGTGTTCTCAGCCTCACTTTTGCATTTAGCAAGAAAAGAAATGTAGTCAGAATCAGAAGTCGCAGCTTTTTCTGCTTCATGCTTATGAATATCTTTAAGTAACCTTAGTAGATTAAGGCGCAAGTCTCCCAGCAACATTTTGCCTCCAACAGCAAATTAAATAATTAAGCTGATCTCAGTTTTATTTATTATGAAAAAATTTTCATTATATAATGATACGATAAAGAGAGATTAAATTAAATTGTTTTTACTGGTTATTATTTTAGTTGTTTATTAAGACTTTATTTATTAATTAGTTATGAACAAAGAAGTGCGAGCTAAGGCGTGTTAAGTACGGGATAATTGGGCTTTTTAGTTCCAGATTGTGATGATGGGGGTGTGTGGTTTTAAGGTTGTAGGGATGTTTTAAATATGACTTTAATAATGTTTAGCTATCTAGTTTGAGTGCCTGGTTAGCTGGGAAGGGCAGCAGTGGCACAATCAGTCTAAAAGATTTAAAATAAATTTTCATGTTATTTGTAGTGACGTATAAATTTAGGATGGAATAAATGGTTAGGAAGAACCAAAGATTAAGTGTCTATGGCTTAGGGTGGGCGATTGGTATTGTTTGGGGGGTGACTTTAGTTATTTTAGCTTGGTTGGCTGCGGCCTATGGTTATGCGGGGCCTGTGGTAAAATTGATTTCATCTGTGTATTTAGGTTATGGTCCAACTTTCTTTAAAGGGTTTATTGGTGGCTTATGGGGGCTTGTGGATGGTTTTATTGGTGGTGTCATCATTGCTATGGTTTATAATTGGGTTGTTTGTCGGTCTATCAATGAAGAATAGCCATACTAAAGATGCAGTATAATCTGTTAGGGTGGTTGACCATACTCTCCATATGATTTTTATATGGTTTGATTTAATAAAGCTCGAGTTTAAAAAAAATAATACTATAAGCTAGCTTTTGGTTTGTAAAATCATTAGGAGAAGATGAGCATGGCTACATTACAAGTAATAAATCCTGCGACAGGCGTATTACTTCATCAATATGAAACAATGTCTAGAGAAGAGGTTCTTGCAATTATTGCTGATACTGCACTGGCTCGGCGGTGTTGGGAAACGTCCAGTTGGTGTGAGCGCACGAGTTTAATGTATAAGCTTGCTGCTTTATTACGCCAGGAAAAAGCGGTTTGTGCACGCATCATTACCGAAGAGATGGGTAAGCCGGTAGCTCAGGCACAAGCAGAAATTGAAAAATGCGCTGTGCTTTGTGAGTATTACGCAGAATTTGCTGAAGGTCAATTGCAGCCTAAGTTAATCGATGCTGGACACGTTAAAAGTTATCGCTGTTATGAGCCTTTAGGAGTTATTTTAGGAATTATGCCTTGGAATTTTCCTTTTTGGCAGGTATTGCGTTTTGCTGTACCCAATATTATGGGAGCAAATGCTGTATTGCTAAAGCATGCTCCAAATTCGACAGCTGCGGCACTTATGCTTGAAAAATTGTTTGTTAACGCTGGCTTTCCCAAGCATTTATTTCGTAGTTTGGTGATTGATGTTGATTTAGTTTCTACCGTGATAGAGCATGTTGATGTTGCAGGTGTAGCTTTAACTGGCAGTGATCGGGCGGGTAGAGCTGTAGGCGTACAAGCAGCACAGGCATTAAAAAAAGTAGTATTAGAGCTAGGTGGTAGTGACCCTTATCTTATTTTAGCAGATGCGGATCTGGATTTAGCGGCAGAGCAATGCGTGATGTCGCGTTTAAATAATACAGGGCAGGTTTGTATTGCTGCTAAGCGTATTATTGCTGTTGATGCAATTTATGATGAGTTTGTTGGTAAGGTTATCGAGCGCGTAAAAACTTACCGCTGTGCTGATCCTATGAAAGCGTCAACAAAGATGGGTCCGATGGCGCGTTTAGATTTACTAGAGCAACTGGATCAGCAAGTGCAGCGGAGTATTGCAGCAGGCGTAAAATGTATTTTAGGCGGCAAATGTGCAGAAGGCGAGGGTTATTATTATGAGCCGACTGTTTTGGTTGGTGTGAAAAAAGGCACGCCGGCGTATGATGAAGAGTTGTTTGGTCCTGTTGTAAGTATTTTATCAGCTCAAGATGAAGCTGAGGCCATTGATATTGCGAATGACACGCCCTTTGGTTTAGGAGCTGCAGTATTTACTCGTGATATTAAACGAGGTGAGAAGATTGCTCGTGATGAAATTAAGGCAGGAACCTGTGCTGTTAATACATTGGTTGCTTCTGATCCGAGATTGCCTTTTGGTGGTATTAAGCAATCAGGGTTTGGTCGTGAGCTTGCTGCTGAGGGCTTGCACGAGTTTATGAATATTAAAACAGTAATTATTGATTAACTTTGAAGGTGATGATGTGAGCTATTGTGATTATGATGTGGTGGTGGTCGGTGCGGGGTTTTCAGGATTAGCGGCAACGTTATTTTTAGCCAATGCAAATCGGCGCGTGCTGTTAGTTGACTCACAACAAGGGACAAGGAATCATCAAGCGCTGAAAGCTTATAATGTTGTGGGGTATGGAAACACGTCACCACATCAGATTATTGCAGAGACGAATGAACAGCTTGATGAATTTAATAAGGTAAAGCGCTGCTCTTTGCAGGTTAATAGGATTATGCAGCGTGAAGTTTATGATGACTTTTTAATTACTTTAAGCGATGCAAGTTCACTGACCGTTAAACGGGTTATATTCGCAACGGGAGTGACAGATTTATTGCCTAATATTGAAGGAATTCAGCCGTTTTGGCCTCATAATATTTTTCATTGTCCCTATTGTATTGCTTATGAGTTAAGAGGTTTGCCACTTGCTATCTATAGTCCGAATGATGAGGCCTACATGATGGCAAAAATTATTCATAAATGGACGAATGATTTAACGGTATTTACCGAGGGTCAGGCTAATTTTAGCGCTGAGCAGCAACATGAGCTGGATCAGCTTGGGATTAAGATTAATACTCAGAAAATTTGTGCTGTTTCTGGTGAGCCAGGTCAATTTATGAATTTTCATCTAGAAGGTGACAAAAACCATGATGTACTCTTGCGGCGCGGTATGTTTATTCATTTAGAGTTCCAGTTGAATAATAGAGCGTTAATCGATCAGCTAGACTTGGTGATTACTGCTGAAGGCATTGTATCAGTTGACTCTAACTATCAGACTTCACAGGCAGGTGTGTATGCAGTGGGTGATATGAGTCATTTATTTCAAAAAATTAGTCATGCTTTACACAGTGCAAATGTGGCCGCATTTCATATTGATCATGGGTTGGCTATGATGCCTTACTATTGAAATAATTGGGGTGTTTTATTGCAAGTTGCTCTGCATCGTTTAAAACATCTTGGATGGCAGTGAGAAGCTGGCTGATAAAAGGCTCGAGTTGATGATGTTCTCGGGTTTGTTTCAGTTGTTTTTCTAGTTCAGCTGAGATTGTTTTTAATTTTAGTGTTCCGCAGTAACAACTGGCACCATGAAGTTTATGAACACACTGGCTAAGCTCATCAAAAGCTTGATTATTGAAAGCTGTTTTGATGGCTTGAAGATCTTCAGGTAAGCGCTTGATGAGCAATTCTAGCAATTCAAAGAAAAGTGCTTCACTGCCACTGGTGAGCTTAATGCCCTCATGAATGTCGATATGTTCAAGGCTGGGCCAGTTGTGCTCAATAGCTTGATAAGCTGAGAGGGGGGTAGTTGAATGGGTTTTAATATCCGTGTCTATCCAATGTGAAATCAGTGCTCTGAGTTGATTTTCATTAATGGGTTTAGTTTGATAGTCATCTAAGCCAGCTTCAGCCATAATTTCTTTATGGTCTGTTGCATCAGCACTTAAGGCAACAATTGCAGTGTGCTTGTCCAGGGGAGCTTCAATTTTACGGATTTCTTTACAGGCCTGAATGCCATCCATAATAGGCATTTGAATATCCATTAAGATTAAGTCAACGTGCTTTTTCTTAAATAATTTGATAGCCTCTACACCATTGGTTGCAGTGGTGACCTGTACACCAATTTGTTCTAATAGTGCAGAGACTAATTTTAAATTTGCACCATTGTCATCGACAGCCAGAATATGAATATTATGATATTCCATGGGGGTGGGTAGTTGCAAAGAGTGACTTGACTTGATCAACGGAGGTTGTTCTTTATCTGAGTCTAACAAAGAGCTAATTTGTTGTAGTAAATAAAGATGACGTATGGGTTTGGCGATTAATGCTGAGGCTTCAATCGGCTTTGAACTACTATAGAGCATTTCTTCTGAGCAATTGGCGAGAAGAATAATGGGGCTTTGGCAAGAGCGATTGATTTGTGGTAGTGCTTCTTTTTGTAACTTTCTTGATTCTTCAATTGTATTGGTACCGATAAGGATAATATCCGCTTGCATCTCTTGGGCCAATGCGGTTAAGTGTTGTAAGTGTTCGGTATAGGTCACTTGAAATCCCCATAACTGTAATAAATGGCGTAGGGATGTTCGAGTGGCCTCATAAGGCTCATAAAGTAATGCCTGTTTGTTGACAAATAACGCCGGTTGAGAAGGCATTTCTGTGACGCGTTTAGCTTTAAATGTAAACCAAAATCTGGCGCCTTGTCCTTCTTCACTGCTTACGTTGATAGTGCCACCCATCTGCTCTGCTAAGCGTTTACAGATAGCAAGACCGAGGCCGGTGCCACCGTATTTTCGCGTGGTACTTGCATCTGCTTGAGTAAAGGCTTGAAATAAATTACGTTGTTGCTGCTTTGAAAGACCAATACCGGTGTCTGCAACCTCAAAACATAGTGTTACGTAATTATCTTGCTCATCTTCCAGAGAGAGACGGGCGACTATGCGCCCTTTATGAGTGAATTTAATGGCGTTTGCAATTAGATTGGTTGCGATTTGGTTTAAACGCAGAGGATCAGCAATAATCTGATTGGGGACATCGTTATACATGATAAATGCAAGTTCTAAATGCTTTTCATGAGCGCTTGGAGCAAGTAACATTAAGGCTTCTTCAAAGCAATCACGCGATGCCATCATATGGGGCTCAAGCTGCATTTTGCCTGCTTCGATCTTAGAAAAATCAAGAATGTCATTAATAATACGCAGGAGGCGATCTGCTGAGCGATGGATGGTTGAGGTGTAATCGGCTTGGCGTGTTGTGAGTTTTGCTTTAAGCAGTAAGTTAGTAAAGCCGATAATACCATTGAGTGGAGTACGTAGCTCATGACTCATATTAGCTAAAAATTCAGATTTTACACGACTGGCTTCTAGGGCTTGCTTTCTTGCGATATCTAACTCTATGTTTTGTACTTCGATGGTTTCAAGTGTTTCACGAAGATCTGCGGTGGCCTGTTCGATACTTTGTTGCAGCTCTTCATGGGAGCGATTAAGTGAGATGGCCATGCTATTGATGCCAGTTTCTAGAGCTTTTAATTCGCCGCCAGCACCAGTGTGCACCCGTGTGTCAAACTGGCCATCTTTTAATTTTTTAATAGCATTAACCAGTTGTAATATAGGATCGGTAACGTCTTTGCCAAGCCGTAAACCAAAGAGTGCGCTAATCGTTAAGCCAATACAGATGATGAATAAAGTAACAAAAAAAGTTTGGTATTGGTTTAAAATGGTCGGAATACGTGTCATTTGTAATGCGAGCCAGCCAATTGGCTTGGTGTTGCTATAACTAGCACTTGCATGATTAGGTGTGATTGGCACAAGAAAAACAAGATTGGTGCCGCTAGTCATGGTGCGTTGTTCCAGATGACTGAGTGTATTGGGTGAGAATAATTCCATATCATCAAGGTTAATATTTTTACCCGTATGGGCGAGTAGGTGGCCATTGCTATCAAAGACTGAGGCACCTTCGACATCACTATAGGTAACAGCAGCATCAGTAACTTCTTTGAGTGACCCCTGATGAGTTAGTAAACGTGCTTGTGTATCAAGTAATAGTTGACTGATATAGGCATTACCACGTTGTTGCAATGTTTGCTCTAAAGATTGCAGGCGAATGCTAATAAAGTAGCTACCTAGCAAGATTGATATGGTCAGTGTTGGGACGAGGGTGAGTAGGGTGACACGTGTTTTAATGCCCCATTCTTTCATCGACTAGCTCCTAGAATAACCTAAGCGCTTAGTATAGCATTGAATGGGGCGAGGGTGCAGGAGCAAAAAGTGAATTAAATTAAGAGCTTCTGCGGCTAATGCGACTAAGTTCTGCTAAAGATGATGCTTCAGAGAGGTGATTAGCAACGCTGGGTGTGCCGATCTGTTTGCTAAGTTGCCAAGCTGAAAACATGCCGCGAATAATATGAGGTTTCTCGTTATCACGGACGAGAAGGTAAGGGGTCCGCTTGTCGTGCAGGGTGTCAACGATATGGCCAACACGTGCGCTGGTGATTAATTTATAGTCGATACATAATAATTCTTCAATGGGGAACATGACGAGGTTAACGGCAATATTGGAACGAGGTGTGCCACGATCTTGGCTAATTCGTACCGGCAACTCACCGTGTAATTGGCGAGAAGAAACCAAGCCAAGCATTTTAATGTCTTGATTTTTAACGATGAGGGTATGAGCGACTGAGTAATTCGCTTCCTTGATTGCATCGTCGAGCTTGGCGTCGGCAAAAATCGAGAGTGGCGGATTGTTTTTAAAATCAATGAAAGCCTCAACAGCAGGAGTATCAAGGTTAACGACCTCTGTTAAGCATGGGGCATGATAGAAATCTTCAGGACAACTTGCACTACTTGTTTGCAAGATAGCATAGTTATGCGTCATTAAACCAACTCCTTATCAGGGGCTTTTTGTGTTTATGTCTAGGAATGAGAGCCTATTTTTATGCCAACAGTGTATCTTGCCTCTATAGTTTCAGCAAGTTAGTTATGCTTACTGTTGCTGTTAGTATGATTATATAGTGAAGTCGGGTAGTTAGGTGTACTGGGTCGCTGGTTTCTTTACTTTCATCTACCAAATATTTCGGTATAGATCAAAGGTCAATGCTTGAATTTTGTGTTAAATATATTGATGTTTTTTTTAGCGTTTGTCATTTGCGATATAGATATATTTAGATTTTAGAAATATTGGGTCGATGTTTAGTCCTGCAGCTTATTAATGGTGTGTATTATTAAATTAGGCTAGATTAAAGAGTAATCTAGCCTAGTTGAGATTTTTATTTTATTTGCTATTTTAAATATTTATCAGTGATTGTTTTGATAAAGGCGCTGTCTTTTTTAACGTCTTCAAGGCCTTGTTGATAGGCGTTGACGGTTTTTTCATCGACAGAAAGGTTAAATGCATAATATAACTCGCCTTTCTTCAATACATACGCTACTTTAAATTTGCTTGTATCAATATTGTTTTTCTTCATCAAGTCAATCGCGCCACTTTGTTCATAAGCGAACATATCAACACGCTTTTTCTCAACCATGCGTGTTAATAAACTAAATTTATTAAGTTGATGAATGTTCGCAGTGGGTACCTTATTACTGCCTAGTAAAATAGCACCGATATCGCCCCGAATTGCCGCAAATTTATATTTTTTTAAGTCTTCGGCGCTGTTAATAGTAATGGGGTTATCTGCAGAAGTGAAGACAACAATTTTAGTTTGAGCAATTGGGCCCACCCATTTAAACAGAATTTCACGTTCTTCAGTGCGTGTTGTTGCGAACAACATGTTCTTTAATCCAGGTTTTTGCGCTTGAGAGTAACCACGTGCCCATGGGGCAACTTTGATAGCTGCTATATCCTGGGGAGCATTAATTTTTTTAATAACTTCAGTAAGCAATTCAACGGCATAACCTTTAAGTTGTTTATCTTTATCAAGATAATTAAAAGGTGGGTAGTCTTCAGTCATGATACGCAATTTTTCTAGGCCGTAACTAGAAAAGCTGAAGATGACCATGCTGACTATGGCAATAAGTTGTTGAAAACGTTTCATCTTGGCTACTCCTACGGTGAGATTATTTAGAGATTAGCTTATTAAAGGGTAGTTGGTTTTGAAAAATTGGTGATGAAGTACTGTGAGGGTGTCTTAATTTAGTAAAATTTAAGAATGGTGTTGCAGTATGGCAATGCCGACAATTTATTTATTTATAACTTACACTTAGGTTAGAGGTGAGGTATTAGGAGGTGGTTTTTATGGCACGGCAGCGGAAGAAGCTAAATCATGAGCAAATTAACTATATCAGCCGATTGATTGCGAGATTATGTGATGGTGGTTTAGCGGGTGTTGTGAAAATGGCAGAAGGCGTGAATCCAGGTTGTGATGCGCGTGAAGTTAGAAAATTATTTTACAAAATATCAAGTTATTCTTATTGTTCATGGCCAAAGCAGAACAGTGAAGGTTTGCTTTCAATTAAGGATGGTGATGAGTTGCAAGTTTGGTTAGAGCAGTATTTTACTTCGAAATATTATCAGCGTTTGATGGCTTCTTTTAGACAGAATAAGTTTCATCAACAACGTAGATTGGTGACCCAACGTGTATATGGTGTGTCAAAATTGGTGGCAGATTACTCAAAAAATAAAGCAAAAGAAAAAACGTTAGGTACAACACAAGGAGAAGTAATCAGTAAAATTGTTGAGACTTTTATCTTACTTGAAGAAACAGTTGTACGTATGAACCAAGAACGCGTTAATCTCGTACCATTTTCAGTGATTGATCTAGTGGAAGCGATGCCAAATCTTTGCCAGTTAGAAAACTTAGCCCAAAAATCAGGTGAAAGTGCGACTGAGTTTTTAAAGAAATTAAGTCGTGAAAACCAGGTCGAAGAAAAAGTGTAAGTGAT
>LVCQ01000041.1 GCA_001644975.1 Piscirickettsiaceae bacterium NZ-RLO1 | reverse complement strand
CCATACATTTAGGATTTAGCTATAAAAAGCAGTGTATTTATTGCCAACCATTCACCGAGCAGTCATAGGGGAAGAATTACTGGCATTTTGCCTGCGGTGATTAATTCAGTAAACTACTTCAGCCCGGTGATGATGGGAGGTTATATTGATCATTTTGGTTTTGATGCCTTGTGGTATTTGATGATTATGCTTGCGGTGCTTGGTGTGTTTTCGCTTGGCTTGATGTCATTGTCAGAGTTAAAGTACAGTCATTATATATAGTCATTATATATTAGATGGGTCTAAAAATATGACTTAGAAGGCTTTCAGTTGAGGAGAGTGATATTCCTCGAGCTATACTTATATTTAACTTATATTCACTTTGGTATGTATTATAAACTGCGTATGAATATACTCATTGTTGATGATAGAAAAAATGTTTTGCATTCATTAAAAAGGTTGATCTTGCTCAAATTTCCAGAGTCAAAGCTGACGCTCGCTGAATCCGGGGAAGAAGCAATGAATTTGATCAATCAAGGGCCACCCTTTGGTCTGATCATGACAGATTATAAAATGGCCGGTATTAATGGTATTGAGGTGTTGGCGTATGCTCATGGTATACAAGCGGATACAGTGCGGGTACTGTTGACAGGATACCCTAATGATGAAGGCATCATTGCTGCGATTGCTAATGATGATATTAATTATATTTTGGCTAAACCCTGGACTCAGGAGCAGATTGTAGAAATTTTAAATCAGTGCGCTAAAGATTGCCAAGAGAGCGAGCAGACTATAGCCA
This sequence comes from Piscirickettsiaceae bacterium NZ-RLO1, assembly GCA_001644975.1. Taxonomy (GTDB): domain Bacteria; phylum Pseudomonadota; class Gammaproteobacteria; order Piscirickettsiales; family Piscirickettsiaceae; genus Piscirickettsia. The sequence goes on along the minus strand of LVCQ01000041.1, from coordinate 20,786 downwards.
CTCCCGGTGCAGATACAGATGAGCAGATGGCTTCTACAGAGGGGAGTGCTAATGATTCAGATCATCTAGCCAAGGCTGGTATTATCATAAATTTAATTAAAGAAGTGGCTTATCATTTAACACAAAGTGAAATTTTCTTGATGAAAAAACATGCGGTACCCGCTTATAGTCCCAAGTTTTTAAGCCCGTTATGGCATACTGATGGCATAAGCAAGAGCATGTTTGCTAAAACGCTGAAGGTGGATGATAAAACAGCGATGACCGCACTGGTAAACTTACTTGCTGATGGCTTAGTGCGTATAGAGTCGACTCACCCTAGCTCTAGTACATCTGACGGTGATAATAAGGAAGATATGCTCATTTATTTGACTGCAAAAGGGAAGAAAGTAGAAGAAAGTATCGATTTTATGTCTGCAATGATAAAAAAGCAGTTGGTTAATGAATTAATAGATATAGAGCAAGCTGAGTTAAGTCGTTTATTGGAAAAAATTGTTACTAACTTATCAATGGTAAAAAACGCTACGCTTGCTGGAAAAAAGAGTGAGTAATTATTTGTATTGATTCAGAGCGTGTTAAACACGCTCAGCGGATTCGTCAATGATTGCATCAGCTTCTATGGAGACTAAAAAGTCAGGGCCGGTCATGCGTGAGACTTCAAGCATGGAGGTTGCTGGTTTGATATCTTGAAAGACTTCACCATGGGCACGACCAATCTCTTGCCAAAGGCGTAGGTCTTTAACATAAATGCGTGTGCGTACAACATCGGCCATTTCAGCACCGGCATGTTCGAGGGTTGCTTGGAGGTTGGTTAGAATTTGTTTAGTTTGTTCATAAGCATCACGTATGCCGATGACTTTGCCTTCTGCATCAACTGGGGTGAGCGCTGAGATTTGAATAAACGGGCCCACACAAACCGCTTGAGAGAAGCCGATTTGTTTTTCCCAGTCAGAACCTGAAGAGATATTACGTCGCTTCATAACTGCCTCCATTGTTAAGTGTTAGATTTTAAATTGATTGCGGCAGGATGTCCCCATCCTCATCAAGATCTGGATAGGCTTGATTGCGAGCTTGATATAGTTTGGCAATTTTGGGGTGCATCCACTCAAATACTTTATTTTTGTCTATTGTATCTGGTTTTTCGATACTCTCATAACTCTTATACAGCCCTGCCAGTTGGCGTTGGCGTTGCGCTTCAAATAAAATAGTTGCTGCTGCGACAGAAACATTCAGCGATTGCACCATGCCGACCATAGGAATGATAATATGCTCATCCGCACCAGCGCAGGCTTCAGTACTGGCACCGTCAAGCTCATTGCCGAGCACTATCACGGTTGGCTGAGTATAATCTACCTCACGAAAATCTATGGCCTTATCAGATAAATGCGTGGCTAGAATCTGTACTTTGGGTGTTTTTGTACGTAAGTGTTGATAGGCCGTATCAATGGATTCATGACGAATAATATTAACCCAGTCTTTGCTACCTGCGGCGGTATGATGGTGAATGCCGATGTCTGTAAATTCTGGGTGAACTGCATGCAAATTGGCAACTCCCACAGCATCACAGGTTCTGGCGATGGCAGATAAATTATGTGGTTTGTGGACATGGTCCATTAAGACGGCTAAATTATCTTGACGCGCGGCTAAGACTCGCTTGACCTTGTTTAATCGTGCAGAACTCATAGTTTTCAGGTAACCTGTGACACAAATGTCCACCATTCTAGCGATTTTGGTGGTTAAAAACTAGTCAATGGCCGGCAATCTTTGTGAAAGGGGATAGGCGTGAAGCAAGTAGCCTCACTGCATCATAGCGCTCGATCGTGGTGGATAGATAGTCTATGGGTCATTGTTCTTGTTAGTTTTTTTTATTTTTCACTGATTGGTTTGCGTGCATTTACGACGCCAGATGAAGGGCGTTATGCTGAGATTGCCCGCGAGATGGTTGTTACTGGGCATTATTTAATACCAACGCTAGATTTTGCCCATTATTTACAAAAACCACCACTCTATTATTGGTTAGTCGCTGCTGCATTTAAGTTGTTTGGTATCAGTGATACGGTGGCTCGCATTCCTAATGCGTTATTAGGCGTATTGGGGGTATGGTTGAGCTATGGTTTTGCACGTTATTGTTATAACCGTCGTACGGGTTTACTTGCTGCTGGAATAGTCGCAACGGCCTTGCTTTATTTTATTATGGCTCAGTCGAATACGGTAGATATGTTGTTAGCTGTGTTGCTTGCCGGATGTTTTTATAGTTTTTTGTGGGGACTGAATCAACAGGGTGGCTATAAACGTTTGGGCTTATGGTTGGCGTATGCTTTAGCAGGGCTTGCGGTATTAGATAAAGGTCTGGTTGGCATTGTATTTCCAATGATGTTCATCGGTACTTGGATGATCTTGCGTTGGGACTGGGGCTTATTAAAGCGCATGCATATTCCCTCAGGGACGATGGTTTTTTTATTAGTTGCCGCACCGTGGCATTTATTGGTCGAGTTAAAAGCACCGGGCTTTTTGCATTATTACTTTATCGAACAACAGTATGAACGTTATTTGACCGATGTGACTCATCATGTGATGCCGACGTCAGAGTATTTAAGTATCGCCTATTTTAGCTTTTTCCCTTGGATGATCACCTTATTATTTGCTGTATATGCGTTATTAAAACAGGGTAGACAACTGATTTACCAAGAAGCGACAGCATTGTTCTTATTGATTTGGCCGCTAGAGCTGGTGCTATTTTTTGCTTTTTCTTATTCTAAACTTATTCCTTATTTATTGCCGATAATTATACCTCTGGCGATTATTAGCGGGCGTTTTATTGACAAAACGTGGTTGAAGCCTCTGGGTGTTAAAGCCATGAGAGTTAGCACTGGCGTTATTGGTATTATTTTCTTAGTGATGGCTATCATTGGCTTGAATGGTGAGCATGGTTTAGCCCATATTCTGGCTGATTTAGATGCGCCCAAGCAGGGCCTGATTGCTTTGCAGCGTTTAGCCTGGACCTGCATATTGGCTGCTTTAGTGTGCTTTATCAGTGTGTTTTTTAACAAAGTCAAGTTTCAATACAGTGCATTATGCTTAGCGAGTATGCTGGTATTGATGAATGTAGCCTATGGCATTAATCCATTTAATACTCGAACGACGAAAGACATTGCTAAGGTAGCTAAGCCATTATTACAGCAACATCCGCAGGCAAAGGTTGCGACCTATAATATTTACCCGCAAGATTGGCCATTTTATCTTGGGCGGCGTGTGTTGGTTGTTAATTGGCGTAGTGATGAGTTTTTGTATGCACAAAAATATGATTTAGCTTCTTTAGCCTGGTTGATTAAAAGTGAGGTGTTTTGGCGAAAATGGCATGCGCAGCCATTGTATGTCTTGATGCTTCGTGATAACTTGCAAGGCTTTATAGATCAAGCAGGTAAGGTGAGGCCGATTGTGATAACGTCAACAAAGCGTTATGTCTTCGTGGCCAATCAGAAAATATTAGTAAAATGAACATCGTTATTATTTTATTGAGTGTGATGCTCAATGCTGCTGCACAAATTTTTTTAAAGCTGGGAATGGAGCGCATTGGTCGTATTTCTCTGGAGCATATTCCACACGTGTTGCCATTGGCGTATAAAGCGGCGACCAATCCCTTTATTATTGCAGGGTTTGCTTGTTATGCGGTGAGCTTGGTGACCTGGATGGTGGTATTATCGCGTGTTGCGGTGAGTTATGCGTATCCGATGCTCAGTGTTGGCTATATTGTCACGGCAGTTGCTGGTTATTACTTATTTAGTGAGCCGTTTACGGTCACACGAATTTTGGGCATTATCGTGATTATCATGGGAGTGATTTTAATTAATCAATAAAGACTATGACAGAAATGACAGATTCTTTTTTGCCTTTTGTAAAGCCGTTAATTAGTGAAGCGGCCATTGATGAGGTTGTTGATTCTATTCGCTCAGGTTGGCTGACGACTGGGCCAAAAGTTAAGCGTTTTGAAGAAATGCTGGCAGAGTATGTTCATGCACCGCTGGCGCTGACCGTCTCTTCAGCAACGGCCGGCTTGCACCTAGTGCTAGCGGCCATGGCGCTTAAGCCTAATGATGAAGTGATTACTACGCCATTGACCTTTGTTGCGACAGCAAATAGCATCGTTGCAGCAGGGGCGAAGCCGCGTTTTGTCGATGTAGACCCTAAAACTTTTAATCTTGATGTTAATCAAATTGAAGCGGCGATTAATGAAAATACACGGGCGATTATGCCGGTGCATTTTGCTGGCCTTAGCGTTGATTTAGACCCGATTTATGCGCTGGCAAAGCAATATAATTTGCGCGTGATTGAAGATGCGGCACATGCCATTGGTACACGTTATAAACAGCAGAAAATTGGCAGTTTTGGTGATATTCAAGTGTTTAGCTTTCATCCGAATAAAAACATGACTACCGGTGAAGGTGGCGCGATTATTTGCCGGGATGAGACGTTGGCGAAGAAAATCCAGGTTTTGCGTTTTCATGGTATAGATCGTGAGGCTTGGAATCGCTTTAGCAAAGAGGGCAGTCAAGATTACGAGGTGGTGGCACCTGGTTTTAAATATAACATGATGGATATCCAAGCGGCGCTAGGTTTACATCAGTTGCCCGCACTTGATGGTTTTATCAATCAGCGTCGCCTGCTTGCTGAGCGTTATTTAAGCGAACTGGCAAGTTGGCCTGAATGGCAACTGCCAGAAAATGCTTCATATGATAATCGACATGCTTGGCATATCTTTACGCCGTTGCTGCAAGAATGTGCTGGCATGAGCCGAGACCAGTTTGTTGACTGCATGAAAGAGCATAATATCGGTATCGGTGTACATTGGCCTCGGCCGGTGCATTTATATGCATATTATCGCGAATCTTTGGGTCATAAAGAAGGAGATTTTCCCCATGCTGAACAGGTTATGTCGCGTATTGTCAGTTTGCCGATGTTTCCTGGAATGACGGGCGCTGAACAAGATCGTGTGATTGCGGCCATGAAGACAATTTTTAAGAGGTAAAATATGGAGAACAAGACTCCTTATATTAGTGTTGTGATTCCAGTTCATAACGAAGAAGATGTTCTAAATGATTTATATCAGCGCTTATTTCCGGTGCTTGACCAAATGAATAAGCCGTTTGAGGTGTTATTTACTAACGATGGTAGTCGTGATCGTTCCAGTGAAATTTTAACGGGTTTTTTTAATGAGCGGCCAGAGCAGATTCGTGTGATTGAATTTAATCGTAACTATGGTCAGCATATGGCAATTATGGCTGGATTTGAGCGTGTGCGTGGTGAAATTGTGATTACTATGGATGCGGATTTACAAAACTTACCTGAAGATATTCCAAAACTAGTTGAGAAAGTTGAAGAAGGTCATGATGTTGTTGGCGGCTACCGTGTTGATCGCCAAGATAGATTATGGCGTAAATTTGTCTCTAAGGCGCATAATTTTTTACGCAAACATATTACCAAAATCGATATGCAAGATGAAGGTTGCATGCTGCGGGCCTATCGTCGTGAAATTGTTGAACTGATGATCGCCAGCGGTGAAAGTTCGACATTTATTCCTGCATTAGCAGTAAGCTATGCGGCGAACCCGACGGATGTGCCAGTGCGTCATGCGGCACGTGAGGCAGGTGAATCTAGTTATAATTTATATAAACTAATTAGGTATAACTTTGATTTATTTACTAATTTTTCGCTAGTGCCAATTCAGATGTTCACCTTTATCGGCTTAGCGGTGGCGCTGGGCAGTTTGGTGCTATTTCTGTATTTAATGGTCCAACGTATTTTACATGGCCCTGATGTTGATGGAATTTTTACGCTGTTTGCCATCGTCTTTTTCTTAATGGGGGTGATGTTGACGGGTATGGGGATTATGGGTGAGTATATTGGCCGTATTTTCCAAGAAGTGCGGCGGCGTCCGCGTTTTGTGATTCGTCATATTCTCGAGCAACATGCAACGACAGAGGTTAAAGAGATAAAAGCCTCGATCACTGAGTTTAATCCTAACCTTAAGGCAGAGTAATTATGAGCACAAAGGTATTAATTCTTGGCGTCAATGGCTTTATTGGTAGCAGTTTAAGTGAATATATTTTAGAGCATACGGATTGGGAAGTTTATGGTTTAGATTTAAGCCATCACAAATTAGATCAGTGTATCGGACATCAGCGCTTTCACTTTACTGAAGGCGACATGCTGATTCATAAAGAGTGGGTGGAATACCATGTTAAAAAATGTGATGTGGTGTTACCTTTAGTCGCCATTGCAACTCCAGCGACTTATGTCAAAGACCCTTTACGAATTTTTGAGTTAGATTTTGAGGCGAATTTAGAAGTCGTGCGTTGGTGCGCAAAATATAATAAACATGTGGTATTCCCATCGACCTCTGAAGTGTATGGCATGTGTGAAGATGATGCTTTTGATGAAGAAAACAGCCACTTTATCAACGGTCCGATTAATAAACCGCGTTGGATTTACTCGAATAGCAAGCAATTAATGGACCGGGTCATTCATGCAATGGGAGAAAAAGAGGGTTTAAACTATACATTATTCCGTCCATTTAACTGGATTGGTGGTCGCCAGGATGAAGTGTTTAATATCAAAGAAGGTGGTGCACGCGTTTTAACCCAATTTATCAGTAATATTATTCATGGGCGTGATATTCAGCTTGTCGATGGTGGTGAGCAGCGTCGTTGTTTTACGTATATTGATGATGGCATAGAAGCGTTGGCACGGATTATTGAATGTCGCGACAGTTCGGCTAATCGGCAAATTATTAATATCGGTAACCCAGGAAATAATCATTCGATTAAAGAACTAGCTGAAGTGCTACTTGCTGAAATTAAAAAATATGATCAATATCAAGCACAAGCGGATAAAGTGCGAGTGACTATCACTCAATCTGATCGCTATTATGGCGAAGGTTACCAAGATGTTAAAGCACGCATTCCAGCCATAGATAATGCGAAAAAATATTTAAATTGGCAGCCAAAAACGGATTTTGTCACTGCGATTCAAAAAACCCTGGCTTATCACCTTGCTTAATTAAATTTTTGGCTAGTGCAAAACAAGCGGTTTGTTGTATAAGATCGCTTGTTTTTGTGATGTCATAACTATATTGTATATTCTTAACTGTTAATTTATATAAAATAAAGTATTTTTTATAAAAATATACTTGTTATTTTTCTTGTTTTTAAGCTATGGTTGAATTGCGTCGATACTGGTTGATATGTATTTCATGATGTAGGTGCTTTGAAGTATGCCATATGAGTTAAAAATAAATCATGGTAACGATAATCAAGATTGTTTTATTATCGCTTTAGGGCGAGTGTTTGACCCTGTGCTTTCTGATGTTGAAGCGAAAGAGCGTGGTTGGGCAGAGATCGAGTCGGGCATTCTTGTAGAAAGGGACTTTAATAGGCTTCAAATTTTATATCTTAGTCTATATTTTACCTACAGCAATGACATTTCATTTAAAAATAATAAGCTTCCGGAGCAAGCGCCAGAGACGTTGGAAGAGCTTAAAAATAGTTTAATGCTCTTAGTTGAAGCAATAAAAACTTCATCAAATTTGACTAAAGGGCTTGAGCTTATAGATGCCTTGCCTGAGAACTTTCTTCAACAGCATCATGTTATTTTGGTCAATAAAGAGGCGCTAGAGCATCGTGGAGGGGTGGGGCACCTTTATTTACAGACGCATCACTGGGTAGCACAAGGGATTTCTCCACAGTTTTTTGTTCAGAATGGTGGTCACTTTAGTAGTGTTATGCCCTCGCTTATTCCTCAGGGTGGTTTTTCTGACTTAGAGCAAGGTCAATTTGTACATGAGTTCATTGGGCTAATGAACGGTCCTTTAGGTGAAGCGACGAGCTATCAGTTAGAGCTACAGCCTGAACTTGATGGCAGGGAAGAGCTTCCTGAAGTCTCTTATACCAAAGATCAGCTCGATCGAGATTTAGCAGAGTATATTGTACCTGATACTGCATCAAATTTTGGATGCTCTGATGTAGAGCAGGGTGATGAACTTGATGACTGTGAGTCATTTGTTAAAAGAACAAAGTCGAAATATGAAGCATTTGATACTCATCACGATAGGTATCATCAATTGCCAGAGCAGCACCAAGATAGTTTGGCTGAGAAATACCGAGCTGTCCGAGCAACTCAGGAGCAGCTAGATTTTGAAATGGCATTAAGGTTACAGCTTGAAGAAGTTGAAAGCTTTAAACAGAAAAAGCCAGAACGTAATATTCAAGTGAATGGCCGAGAGTCACTATTGTTTTTTCTTCAGCAATATGAAGACAATGATTATTGTGTGAAAGATTGCGGTGTTACACCCGGGATGTAGTAAAAATAAGTAAGTCTGAATTAAGACCTACCTTAATTTTCTCACCTTAAAGTTTTGCTTTAATATCTTTTAGGCTGAGTGTTTTGAATTAGTTAGCTTTTAAAGGCTAGAAGTCATTTTCTAAAATTAACACCGCATCAGCTTCAACTTGCACGCCTTTGGGTAAAGCGCTGACTTCAACTGCAGCACGCGCTGGAAATGGTGCTTTAAAATGCTCTTGCATGACCAGATTCAATTCGGCAAATTGGCCTAAATCGGTTAAATAAAGATTTAACTTAACGATGTTATCGAGGGACGCGCCGGCGGCAGCGCAAATGGCGGCAAGGTTACGAAAGACTTGATGGGCTTGGCTGATAAAGTCTTCACTGACTATTTCTGAAGTGCTTGGATCCAGTGGAATTTGTCCTGAAATATAGACAGTATCTTTTACTTGAATGGCTTGTGAATAGGTGCCGATTGCGGCAGGGGCATTATCAGTGTGGATAACATGGCGTTTCATGCGTTTTTCCTTTTTTATTTCTATAATTTTACTGAATTGATCGAATGATATTGCAAATCAGCCACTACTTTGGCATGGTAAGCGAAGTAAGTCTAGTGATCTATCAACTCCTGAATACATGGTTGGCTAATGTCGAGTTTTTATTATCAGCATGATGAGCTGTATTGTGAAGGCCTCTCGTTGTTAGAGGTAGCAAACAAGGTTGCAACGCCGTGCTTTGTTTACTCAAAACATGATTTAGAAGAAAACTGTCGCGTGTTTAGGCAGGCTTTTGATCAGGTGGGTATAACAACTCACTTGCGTTATGCAGTGAAGGCAGCGAGTAATTTAGCGTTATTACAGATTATTTTTAAAGCAGGTTATGGGGCAGACGTGGTCTCGCAAGGTGAGATTATGCGAGCTCTAACCGCAGGGCTTAATGCAGAAAAGATTGTTTTTTCAGGAGTAGGTAAAACAGTTAGTGAGATTGAATATGCGCTTAAGATGGGTGTTGGTTTATTTAATGTTGAGTCATTACATGAGCTTGAGACTATTGCTAAGATTGCCGAAGCGTTGAATGTAATTGCGTCGGTGTGTTTGCGTATTAATCCCAATATTGATGCCAATACGCATAAAAATATTACGACTGGCACCAAAAGTAATAAGTTTGGTTTAGCTGACAGTGAGTTTAATCAGGCAGTAACATTGCTTAAATCAAATAGAAATTTGAAGTATTGTGGCTTATCTTGTCATATTGGTAGTCAGATTATGCAACTCGCACCGATTACCGCGGCGGCACAGCATATGGCAAAATGTTATCAACATCTGGCGAAACAGGGTTTAATTGGCTGTTTTATTGATATGGGCGGTGGGGTTGGTATGCCATATCAAGATAGTGATCAGCGTTGTTTTAGCTTAAAAGAATACGCTAATGAACTAGATCGTATTATTGGGCCGCTAGGTGTTGATCTGATTGTTGAACCAGGGCGAATTATTAGCGCATCAGTAGCTAAATTACTGACTCAGGTGATTTATTGCAAAGAAAGTAATGAGCGGTATTTTGTGATTTGCGATGCTGGTATGACTGAACTTGCACGCCCAGGGCTATATGATGCCTATCATCGGATTCACGTTGTGAAAAAAAAGACTTGTCCGGGTGTTGAAGATTATAATCGTGATGTGTCTAAAACAGTTGATATTGTTGGTCCAGTGTGCGAATCGACAGACTGGCTGGGCAAAGCGCGTAATTTAGGTCATGTTGATGCTGGAGATTTATTAGTGATCGGTGATAGTGGGGCTTATTGTGCATCGATGGCATCGAATTATAATACGCGTCCAGCTGTTGCAGAGGTGCTTGTAGATGGATCTTGCTATACTATAATTCGAAAGCCGCAAGCGATAGAGTCATTGTGGCAAAATGAAAGAATGTTATAACAATAAAGGCCATTCATGTACCAGCAGCTGTCAAAACATAGTGTCATCGTTCAAAAATATGGTGGCACCTCAGTCGAAAGTATTGAAAAAATCCACAAGATTGCCAAGCGTATTGCTGAGCAATATCAATCGGGGATGTGTCGATTAGTGGTTGTCGTTAGTGCAATGGGCAAGGAAACTAATCGGTTGGTGAGCTTAACTGAGAGTTTAAATCAGCCAATTGACAGTGCTAGCTATGACCTGGTGGTCTCAGCTGGAGAGCAGGTTAGTGCTGGTTTAATGGCCGCGGCGCTAAAACAAGAGGGTATTCCTGCCCAGCCTTTTTTAGCACACCAACTTGCTATTTGTACGGACCAGCTACATGGTGCGGCGCAAATTAACAGTATTGATATTAATAAAATTCATGCGTGTTGGCAGCAGGGGAAAATCCCGGTGGTTGCTGGATTTCAGGGAGTGAGTGATTTAGGTGAACTAACAACATTGGGACGTGGGGGTAGTGATACGACGGCAGCAACACTTGCAGCGTTTTTAAATGCTGATTTATGTGAAATTAATACTGATGTTGAAGGGGTTTACAGTGCAGACCCCAATCGTGTCAAAGGTGCACAGTTACTAAAAGTGTTAGATTATGAGGTCGCGCGCGAGATGGCCGTGCTTGGTAGCCGTGTATTGCATCCGCGCTGTGTTGAGATTAGCGCGCAATATAATATTCCGATTGTTGTACGTGATACCTTTAGTAAAGATCATCGGGATTACACACTTGTGCATTCTGGTGTTGAGTCGCGCTGTAAAAATAATGCGCAAGTGACGAGTTTGTCCGTGGACAAGAAAGTGGCGCGGGTACTGTTAACTGCAATTACATCCAAACAGATGGCTGAAGTTTTTGATTGCCTTGCTCACGCAGCGGTTAATGTTGATGTGATTGTGCATGAGCGTGTGGAAGAGGAAGACAAAGCCCAAGTCAGCTTTTCAGTCTCAACGGTTGATCAATTAAAAACATTGGCGATCTTAGAAAAAATAAAATTATCAATAAATAGTGAGCAGCACAGTGAGAAATCATTTGATTTTATTATTGAGCATGAACTTGCAAAAGTGTCTGTGATTGGCTCAGGGTTATTGGCACAATCACGGGTTACTGCACAATTATTACAAATACTTGAATATGCCAATATTGATGTCTATATGGTGTCTTCTTCTGAGATTAAGATATCTTGTATGGTATTAAAAAAAGAAGCGACACTTGCGTGTCAACTATTGCATGACCATCTAATCCAGCAGCAAGTAACGGAGCCTGTGCTAGCGGCAACGGCATCATGAGATAAAAAAGGGAGATGGCGATGAGGTTGTTATGGATAACGACCTTAATAAGATTCACATTTATATCCATACTCATTGTTATTTACTTTATTTTGAGTGGTGTTCTGGTTGTGAGTTGGGCAGCTCCCTTTCGCTTTGCAACGACCTGGAGTTCCGCTGGGCCCAATGAAGCGCGTTATGGTGGGCAACTTAAAGTTAAGCAAAATGCTCAACTAATGGGGTTTAACCCATTTACAACCTCAACTGCAGGTGCATTGCCACAACGTTTATCGAATGGGGTTGCTGCGGTTATTCGAGATCCCGCAAGTGATGGATATCTGCCTTACATGGCAGAGCATTATTATTTTAGTCAAGAGGGTAAAGTTTTAACGATAGAGCTGCGTGATAACTTATATTTTAGTGATGGTTCACCCATTAGTGCTGAAGATTTTGTGACGACAGCATGGATTCATCAAGATGCGAAACTGGGCTCAAATTTATACGCCTCTCTTTATATTAATAAAGAAAAAATTAAATTTAAAAAGATTAATGATAGAAAATTTATTGTTATTTTTCCTAAGCCGTATGCGTTGGCCTTGCCGACGTTAAGCTCGCTGACACCATGGCCGGCGACTATCTTTTGGCAGGCTTATCAACAAGGCGGTGCGTCGGCGGTGCGTAAGTTGTGGACCTTGAGTACGTCGGTGGAGCATATTATCTCCCCAGGCCCTTTTATTGTGAAAGAGCTGAAGGAAGGTCGGGCTGTTTTAAAGAAAAACCGCTATTTTTCCAAATGGAATCAAGATGCCTGGGGGCAACCCTTGCCTTACCTTGATGGGGTGACAGTTTATGCAGGCTTAGAGTCTAATCCATTGAATTTGTTTTTGGTTGGTCTGATTGATGATATTGATTTAGCAAATGCCAGTGCATTAAGGCAAGTTAAAGCGGCGATCTTAAGCGGAGTGCCATTAGAGTTGTTATTTAATGTTGGTCCGTCATTATTGAATATGTCTTTAAGCTTTAATTGGAACTTAAAAAGCAAACCACGATTAGAGGCATTATTTCGTAATAAAAAATTTCGCCAAGCGATGAGTATGCTGATGGATCGGCAAAAAATGATTGAGATCTTACGAGGTGGTATTGGCTATCCAGCTTATGGCCCAGTGCCTTTAGCGCAGGCGAATTGGCAATCTTCGACATTAAATAAATACCCTTATAATCCAGATAAAGCACAGGAGTTATTGGCTGAATTAGGCTATCAGCAAAAAAATAGTCGTGGTTTTTTAGTAAATAGCAACGGGGAAGAAATAGGCTTTAGTATTATGGTGCCAGAATCAGCGCAGTCACTGTATTATAATATTGGAGTGATTTTCTCGCGTGATGCCCGTGCTGCGGGTATAAATTCGACTGTTTTGCCAATTAACTGGACACTATTGACCGGATATACCTCACAAGTGGCTGATGATCGTGGCTTTGAGGCAGTAATTATTGGTTTAACGGGCTATCAACCGGGTTGGCCGTATTTTTCCAATGAGATTCCCTGTGGTGGTAATTTAACGATTTATAATATTAATCAATATAAAACCTGCTTATCTGCAGATGAGCAAAAAATTAATGATTTATATTACCAAGGGGTATATGAAGTTGATATTCATCAACGCCGGTTATTAAATCAGCAGATTCAGACTATTTATAGCGAGTTGCAGCCAAAAATCTATGTATTTTCAGATGCTGTTAGTTATGCATGGAATAAACGTTTGGGAGGAATTTATCCACGGGGGTTAATTAATTCGATTAATGGCTTATATCATGTGCCGTTGGTCTATATTCGGCGCTAGGAGTGTGTCTATGGTCTATGTGTTAAGACGTATTTTCTATATGATTCCAACGTTATTACTCGGGACCTTATTGGTATTTGTAATCTTATATCTAGCACCTGGAAATTATGTGACCTTTTTGCAAGCAACTAATCCACACTTTACTGCAAGCCAGCTTCATGAGATGACAATTGAGTTAGGCTTAAATTTGTCATGGTGGCAGCAATACCTAAGCTGGCTCTGGCATGTTCTGCATGGCGATTTAGGCCGTTCTTATTTATATAATGATGCGGTGATAAAATTGGTGTGGCCACGGATGCTCAATTCATTTGTAATTATTGCACTGAGTACTTTTTTTATTTATCTGTTCGGTTTTTTAATAGGAATTTATTCAGCCACGCACCGGGGACAGTTTGCAGAGCGTTGTATCAATGCAACCAGCTATATTTTTGTGGGTATTCCCTCTTTTTTTCTGGCGTTATTATTTATTTATTTAATTGTTGTGCTCAAGCAAAAATATGATCTGGCAATCCCATTGCATGGCATGACTTCAGATAACTATCAGCAGTTGTCTCTGTTTGGAAAAGTGATTGATATTTTAAAGCATGTAATGTTTCCAGCACTGGTGGCCGCATTGGTTTCAATCGCGTTTATTAGCCGTTTAGTGCGGACACAGATGCTTGAGTTTTTGCATCATGACTTTGTCCGTACGGCGCGAGCTAAAGGTGTATCGGAAACTGCTGTTGTTTATAAACATACCTTAAAAAATGCCATTTTGCCTTTTATTTCAGATATTGGTGGTTTTTTATCGGCCTTGATCAGTGGCGCAGGGCTTATTGAAGTGGTGTTTAATTACCCTGGCTTGACGCCACTGTTTTTACAGGCGATTTATGCCAAAGATACTCCGGTGATTGCAGGGATTACTTTGCTATCCATGTTGGTGTTAGTTATGGGTAATATTTTGGGTGACTTATTGCTGAGTTGGGTGGACCCGCGGGTCAGTTATGACACGGGTTAGTGGTAATTTAGCTAATAATTATTATTAATCATAAATTATTATAAATATTATAGGATAGAGTAAATAATAGGGTTAGCACAGTGACAAGAATAAGTTTTTGGCGGCGCTTTAGTAAAAACCCGTTGGCCATTTGTGGTGGGGTTTTAGTCTTATGCGTTGGTTTGTTGGCTTTATTTGCTGGATTTATTGCCCCTTATGGGGCAGATGATTACGGTAAACCGTATACTAATCAAATGCCGCCAACGGTTATACATGTTGTTCACCCGGAAACTGGCAAACTTGCTTGGCCGTTTGTCTATGGTTATCAACGTAGTTTTGATAAAAATACGTTTACTATTGAGTATCATGAAAATAAAAGTGAAATATATGCTCTGCAGTTTTTTATCTCAGGGAGCGAATACCGCTTATTTGGTGTTATACCGATGAATATTCATTTATTTGGTGTAAGAGCTCCGGGAAAATTATTTATTTTTGGCTGTGACCGTTATGGTCGTGATATTTTCAGTCGAATTGTGTGGGGAGCGCAAATTTCACTGCTATTAGCGCTCACGGCAACATGCGTGTCTTTAATTCTTGGTTGTATTATTGGTGGAATTGCCGGTTATGTTGGCGGCTGGCTGGATAATTTAATCATGCGTTTTATCGAAGTGATTTATGCGATTCCAACATTATTTTTATTATTGGCGTTAAGAGCATTGTTGCCGATGGACTTGGATCCTCTGTATGTGATGTATGCGATGGTATTGATTTTAGGTTTGCTTGGTTGGGGAGGTTTAGCGCGGGTGGTGCGAGGAAGTGTGTTATCACTGAAAACGAAGGATCATGTGCTGGCTGCAAAAGTGCTTGGTTTTTCGCGGCGGCGAATTTTATTTTTACATATTCTACCTGAGCTTTATGGCTTTATTTTAGTGACGGTAACATTAGCAATTCCGGCTAACTTATTGATCACTTCTTTTTTAAGCTTTTTGGGTCTGGGAGTGAATGACCCTTATGTCGACTGGGGTTTATTGCTAAATAATGCACAAACAGCAGGAGCAATAGGTATTATGCAAATGCCATGGATTTTAATTCCCGGTCTTTTTTTAATTATTACAGTTGTGGCCTTTAATTTATTGGGAGATGGTATACGTGACCTGCTGGACCCAAGACAGGAGTAGTAACTTAAAGATAATAAATTAAAAAAAGAGCGAGTTATTTTATTATTTATTCTATAGCTAAAGAGGTTACCAGGGATCTGGAATAAGGAGAGAGAAATGGCGAAGACGGTACTTCAGGTTGACCAGTTAGCGATTCATTTATCTCGTTATGGCCAGGTTTTCACTCCAGTACGTGAGGTTTCGTTATCTTTAAAAGCAGGCACGGTAACAGCGTTGGTTGGTGAGTCGGGTTCTGGTAAGTCGCTTACGGCCTTATCTTTATTAGCTCTATTACCTACGGCTCATAAAACAAGTGGGTGTATTTGGTTTTTTGATGAGGGTAAAAATAAACCGGTAGAGTTATTAACTCTGAGTGTAAAAGAGATACGAAAGTTGCGTGGTTGTCAGTTGTCAATGATTTTTCAAGATCCTTTTACAGCACTAAATCCTGTATTTACTGTGGGGCAACAGGTGGCTGAAGTGACTCGGCTACATGATAAGGTATCAATGCAAGCGGCAAAACGACAGGTGATTAAGTTGTTTGATCAAGTGGGCTTAGCAGACCCTGAACTTTGCTTTCAACGTTACCCGCATGAACTTTCTGGTGGGATGCGTCAGCGCGTGATGATTGCGATGGCGATGATTTGTCGCCCACGTATTTTGATTGCTGATGAACCGACGACGGCCCTGGATGTGACGGTGCAAGCCCAGATCATTGCACTGTTACATCATTTAAAACAAGAGTTTAATCTTAGTATTTTGCTGATTACCCATGATATGGGGGTGGTTGCAGAGCTTGCTGATGAGGTTGCCGTAATGTATGCCGGTGAAATTGTTGAGTATACAGGAGTACATCGACTATTTGGCTCGCCTAGTCATCCATATACACAAGGATTACTGGCGAGTGTGCCGAGGTTAAATAGCAAACAAGTCGTACAACCCATACCGGGAGGGCTACCTGGGATTGCTGAAACAATAATAGGTTGCGCTTTTTATCCTCGGTGTAAGCTTGCTGACGAGCGTTGCTTAAATAGACCAGAATTAGAATCGATTATAACTGGTCATTTATCGCGTTGCTTTTATGCAAAATAAAACTAGTAAGGTTTTAGTGAAAACATTAAGTAAGGAGCGCTATGATGAGTGTGCTATTGGAAGTAGATAATGTAAGCTTTAGTTATAGTCATCAGCATGGCAAAAGTTTTTTTAAAAAACTAAAGCCTTCCAGCCAGCTGGCGGTTGCTAATGTCAGATTTAAGCTTGATCAAGGCGAATCTTTGGGTATTGTGGGTGAGTCAGGTTCTGGTAAAAGCACTCTTGCGCGGTTATTAGTAAAATTAATGCAGCCAGATCAAGGCCAGATACGTTATCGAGAGAAAAATATTTTTTCTAAGACATATCGTCGGCAAGAGTATGCTAAATGTGTGCAATTGATTTTTCAAGACCCGTTATCGAGTTTAAACCCACGCCGTACTGCATTACAGACAATCATTGAAGTTCTTGCTTATTATTATCGCCCCGAGGGAATATTAAAGAATAAACAGAGTATTCAAGTAAAAGCATCTGAATTAATGATAGAAGTAGGTCTAACTCCAGAGGTGTTTAGCTATTATCCGCATGAGTTATCAGGGGGGCAGCGTCAACGACTTGCGCTGGCGCGTGCGCTTGCAGTCAGCCCTGAATTGTTAGTTGCAGATGAGATTGTCTCTGCGCTGGATGTATCTGTACAGGCTCAGATTATTCAGTTGATGCAGTTGTTGTTAAAAGAACGTGGACTGAGTTTGATTTTTATTAGCCATGATCTTGCTGTGATTCAACAATTGACAACACAAGTTCTAGTGATGTTTCAAGGGCAGATTGTTGAGAGTTTGTCTTCACAGGCGTTGGATCAAGCAAAGCATCCGTATACGCAATCATTAATAAAGGCTATCCCAGTACTTGATCCGAGTAAGCGGCATCAGTATGCAATGAATTTAGACGTTGTTTCTCCGGCTTCACAGCAGGGATGTGCCTATTTAGCGCGTTGTCAGCAAGCGCAGGCAAAGTGTCAAAGTGAGCCTCCTGTGTTAACACATAGAGGAGGAAAAAAGCAGCAAATTGCTTGTTGGTATGCAGACTAATATATTAAAAAATAACGAATTTAACGAAGTGCTTTACATAGCGGTTTGCTCGATGAGAAAATAATTGGATCGAAAGTATACGTTTTTTAGGATATAGTGTATACTCTATCCAGCGTACTTTTTAGCCCAGAGGGTTAAGTAAATACGCGACTTAAGTTAAACTGTTATTTAATGAGAATTTACATGAAAAAACTGTACGTAGGAAACCTGCCATATAGCGCAGATGATCAATCACTTGAAGAGCTTTTCTCTCAATTCGGTGCTATTACTAGCGTTAAAGTGATCCAAGATCGTGAAACTGGCCGTTCTAAAGGATTTGCATTCGTTGAGTTTGATGAGAAGGATGCTGCTGAAGCTGCATTGAAATTGGATGGTCAGGATAATGGTGGTCGTCCTATGAAAGTTAGCATGGCTAAGCCGCAAGAAAAGCGTCAGCCACGTAATCATTACTAATTACTAAGTATTGATTCTAAAGCTAGGCGCTGCAATTGGTGCTTAGCTTCTCTCTATTGCTATTTAATTATTCTATTCTCCTTTACTTTCGTCTTTGTCTTTGTTTTTAATCTTTGCCTTAATCTATAAAAAGCTATTTTTATCTGGTGTTTTTTTATTTTTATGACGGCCCTGGCTGATGTTGTTATGAAATTATAGATCTGGTAATTCGGTGTGCGTTTAGAGTATATTGCTCATTTTCCTTACTTTCTGACTATTTATCGGTATAATCGCATTTTTCAGTATTATTGTTTGATATTTTTAGAGTGTAGTGATGCAGCTTGGTCATGATTTATTTCCCATTGTACACGGTATTGTTGGTCTTGCGGGTTTTTGTTTTATTGCGTTTTTAATCAGTGAAAATCGTCGAGCGATTCGTTGGCGTCAAGTATTTGCCGGTCTAATTGCACAAGTTGTCATTTTATTAATGTTGTTTTTGATTCCCTGGTTTGCTGATATTTTTATGGCAATTAATGCTGTAGTTCAAGCGCTCATGAGGGCAACGCTGGATGCAACAAGTGTTGTCTTTGGTTATATCGGTGGTGGCAGTTTGCCCTTTGCAGTTACGCCGACAGGGCAGTCGAGTTTAATGATTTTAGCGTTGCAGGCTCTGCCGTTGGTAATTACGATTGCAGCATTGGCGTCATTGTTAACATATTGGGGAGTGCTTAATAAAATTGTTCAAGGAATGGGTTGGTTATTAAAGCGTATTTTTGGTGTTGGAGGCGCTTTAGGTGTTGGTGTTTCTTCTAATATTTTTTTGGGCGTATCAGAAGCGCCGCTGATGATTCGACCTTATTTAAAACAGTTAACGCGCAGCGAGTTATTTACGTTAATGACTGTAGGGTTAGCTGGAACGGCTGGGACGGTGATGGGACTGTATGTTGCTATTTTGTCGGGTGTTCTGGGTGAAATGGGAATGATGCATGTGATTTCTGCCGTGTTGGTGACGATTCCTGCTGTGATTACGATTGCGCGAATCATTATTCCAGAGGTGGATGAGGTGACAGAGGGGCGGTTGGCACATCAGCATGAGGCGAGTAATAGTGTGGAAGCATTAACTTTGGGGGCCTTTGAGGGAGGTAGAATCCTACTGGGTATTATTGTAATGATGATTGGTGTGGTCGCACTGGTTAAATTTGTAGATAAAGGGTTGGCATTAGTTCATTTCGGTGACTTACGTCTGAGTATGACGGGAATCATGACATGGGTGATGGAGCCTTTGGTATGGTTGATGGGGGTGCCGGGAAATCAAATTCATATCGCAGCGAATTTGATGGCATCGAAGGTAGTGATTAATGAGTTGGTTGCTTTTGAAAAATTAGGTGTTGTGCGCCATAGTTTAGATCCAAGAACAGAGTTGATATTGGTTTATGCGATGTGTGGTTTTTCTAATTTCTCAAGTATTGGTATTTTAATCGGGACGTATAATGCATTGATTCCGGGGCGTCGTGCCGACTATGTGAAGTTATCGTTTAAAGCATTAATTGCGGCGGTATTGTGTACGTCTATGTCTGGGACGGTACTGGGAATGTTTTATGGTGTATTGCCATCGATGTGAATAATATTGAGCTGAAACGATTTATTTTTCAGCTCAAATTTGCTTTGTGTTTTATTGAGTTAAACTAGAAGTTTATTTTTGATTGTACGAGTGGGGCGACAATCCTATCACTTTTTTGGAGTTGTAAGTAAGACCCGAGCTCTGAGTGGGCTGACTTTAAATATTGATAAGGTTTGTCGATGATGAGTTGCTTAAAGACATAGCTGTTATGGCGATGCAGGTAAACTAAGACGTAGCTGCGGTCATTGATGGTTTGCTCTGGGTCGAAAATTAATACGCTTTCTTTTGGAAAGAAAGGTGTCATTGAATCGTCAGGCATTCGTGTTGCAAAGCTGCTGGAGCTAAACTCGCTGTTGATTTTAATTTGCTCTTTTTCTTCTGTTTCTTTTTCAGAGTTATCAGAAATAAGAGTGGTATTGGTATTGTCAGTGCTTAAGTGGCAGTTTAGTTCCTTCCAATGAATGATGGGGACATTTAGCCATTTCGTTGCGACTTTTTGAAAGTTACGTAGCTCGTCTTCACCAATCATTTGGCTGACGGTGATAGAAAAAAAGTCACAAACGGGTTTTAATGAAGAGATCGTTGGATTGCATGTTTTGTCATTAGACATGCGGTTAATAGTGCCGACGGCAATACCTGTGCTTTTTGCAAGTTGTGCTGTAGTCACGCCGTGCTCTCGCATTAGACGGTTTAAGCGTTCTGCAAGTGTATGGGTATTGCTTTGGGTAAATTCTAGTTTAGTCATGCTCCTGATTATACTCCCTCTTTATGAAGCTACTTGATTTGTTACGATTCTATAAAAAGCTATAGAAATATGCGTTGTAGCGTTGTATATCGTAAAACGATCATTTAATGCTTTGTTGCCTAGCATAGCGAATTATAATTATGCTAACAATAAATAAATCAAAAACATATCTTGATTGTGTTGTTTAAGTTTTTCTGCTTAAGAGCGGTTTTTATGGTTTTGCTTTAAGTTTGAAGTATGAAAGCATTGGATTAAATTAGATAGCCACCTAGCTGATCAGCGGTTTAATTTTTTATTTGATAAGTGCTTGACCTAAAGAGGAAAGGCTGTATAATCGGA
>LVCQ01000040.1 GCA_001644975.1 Piscirickettsiaceae bacterium NZ-RLO1 | reverse complement strand
TCAATAAAAAACTATTAAAAATACATACAGTTCATTATATTAACAGCTTATGGTGTATCTTCAAAAGGCAGATAAGGCAAACCTGACTCAGAGAATGATATTTCTTTATCTTCACAATAACTTTTTAAAAGCGGTGTAGCACTGTAATTTTTATTCATAGGAATACGCACTGAAGAATGTAGAACTATATCTTCAAAAATACTTGTTTTCCCTTCAACAACAAAACCTTGCCCAATAGCCGAGGTCTTACGTCCTTCAAAAAACTCTCTTATCGTTTCACCTCTATGAAATTCCTTCTTTATAGCAAGGTTCCAGAATCTCAAACTAGCAACTATTCCATTAATATTACCTTTATTATCTTCTGTTAACTCTTCCTTTAATTGCTCCAGGTAATCTATTCTATGTTCTCGAATAGTTTTTCCAGTTACATCTTTTGACAAGAAAAAAGATCTTCGATCTTTCTCTTTAAGTACGCTAATCACATCATCTATTTTTTTACAAACCATGTTCAGTACACTATTTGATGGCATATTAGAAACTCTAAACAAAATAATTTATTCAAAAGTAACTAAAAAGCATAAAAATTATAACTAAAAGTGTTTAAGATATTTTATGTTGACTATATTCCATGCGGTATATAGTGCTGGAATGGTGTGATATTACCAGTTAAATTCAGAAATACTTTCAAAGATAATCAAGTTTAAAATGTATAACCTCATCTTAGTACTTAATCTGCAAACTCCTGCTATAATCACTTTTTTAAAACATAAAGAACATACACTATAAACAGCACAATAACTTGATAATAAATATTACGGCTACAACATCATGATTACGTTTTCTTAGACTTAATTTAACTTAATATCAATCAATAATCGCTAAAACCAGGATATAAGTACACATGCAGTTTTCTTTAATATTATGTGCAGCCATAGGAGGCGCACTGGGATCAACTTTGCGTTATACCATCAGCCAGCTAAGCTTAGCTCATTTGGGTCAAAGCTTTTATGGAACATTAGCAGTAAATTTAATAGGCTGTTTTTTAATTGGCCTATTCTCTGAGGCTTTATCAAAATTAAGCCAACATCATTTATTTATAGGCTATAGTCCTTATTTAAGCACATTGCTCATCACTGGGCTGTTAGGTGGCTTTACCACCTTCTCCAGCTTTGCACTAGATACCTTAGGCATCAAAGGTGAATATAGCTCTTGGCTATCCTTAGCATATATTATGATTTCAGTGATAGGTGGTGTCGGCCTTGCACAACTTGGCCGTTTTTTAATTACTCTGCCTTAAATTATACTGAAGTCATACATCATACAGCGAACCTTCACCTTGAGGACGTGTTTTAAAGCGCCGGTGTTGCCACAAATATTGCTCTGGCGCATTTAAGATAACCGACTCGATAAACTGATTAATACGTAAACAGTCTTGTTCATCAGAATCTCCAGGAAAGCTCTGCCATGCCGGGTAAAACTTAATTTTATAACCTTGCGCATGGGGTAAGCGATAAAAACTTACTGGGACAATCTGACAGCCTGACATTTTTACTAACCGTGAAGTTGCAACCGTTGTTGCTGTCTGCACTCCAAAAAAAGGTGAAAAGAGCGCATTACCAATGCCAAAGTCTTGATCAGGCGCATACCAAATCGGCCAGTTACCCTTTAAGCTACGCACAACTTTACGTACATCAGTGCGGTCAATCAGCTCATCGACATATTCACCGCGCGCCTGGCTCATCAGTGCTTCAAAGCTTTGATTTTCATGCTTACGGTACAATAATCGATAGGCCTGTGCCTTGGCAAAAAAGCGACCAATAATCTCTAAACAAGTCATGTGTGCACCCAGAATCAATGCACCTTTATTTTGATTTAAAGCCGCCTCTAAATATTCCAATCCCTCAATCTGGCACAAATTAGTATCAAGCTCTGGACGAAACCAAGCAATAATTGTTTCTGCCACTCCCATACCCGCAGATTCAAATGCCAAGACTAAACGATGCTGTAACTCTTCCTCATTCAGCTCAGGAAAGCAATAGCGTAAATTCGCCTCCGTAATCTTACGACGACGTTTGACGAAAGATAAGCTCGCTCGGCCAAGCCAACACCCCACATCCATCTGAACATCATAAGGCAAGCGAGCAAATAGGCGAGCACAGTTAAGACCCACTCGCCATAGAAGACGTTTAAAAGCCACTATCAACCACAATAAATTTAATATTAATAAGTTAAGAGCTCAGTTTAACCGTTGCATGATTACGCACCACAGCGACATATTGGCTATAGTCATATTGCGCATACAACTGTTGCACCCCTTCTTGATACGCCTGCCGCTCAAAACGTTTCATCGACGGCTGACCAGGTGTAGCTTTAAGTAGCTGCATCACCAAATAACCTTGCTCTGGCAAAGTTGTCACTTTTACCGGTAACTGTTTACCCAGAGGTCTTGGCATCGCAAATGCCGACTGCACAACAAAAGGCTCATTTTTAGATTGACGCGATAAATCACTGACCTCATGCCATACCAAACCGAATTGTTTGGTAATCTCTCGATAAGATTGGCCGCCTTCAAGTAACTTGGTAATTTTTTTGGCTTCAGCCTCTGCCACAGCTTGTGCTTTTTCAAGTTTTAACACCTGTATAATGTGATCGCTCACTTCTTTTAACGATTTAAGCTTTGCCGCCTGATGCTCTGCTAAATGAATCAAAGCAACATGCTCGTCATCTAATTGCAAAACAGGGCTATTCGTATTTTGCTGCAATACCTCATCACTAAAAGCCGCCTCAAGGACTTTACTATTTTTTGCTAATCCCACTCCCGCATCATGACTAAACCAAGGCGAAGTCTTTACCGATATTTTTAACGTATCTGCAACTTTTTTCAGATCACCCGGATACTCCGCCTGCAATGACCTTAACCTTTGCACCGCAGCATTAAAAGCTGCTCGTCCTTTTTGAGAAAGTAAGGTCGCTTTAATTTTCTCCTGAACATCCGCCAAAGCCGTTGTTGTTGCAGACTTAATCCCTGTCAGTTTAACAACCTGCAACAAATTAGGACGCTCTAGTAACATAGCATCCCCTACTTTTTTCATTGAAAACAGACGGTCAGACACTGTCGGCGGTAATTGGTTACGACTAAACCATCCCCACTCCCCTGAACTATTTGCACTTTTGAGCTGGTAATCTTTAATAAGTTGTCCAAAACTCTCACCTTGCTCAGCTTTTATAAGTGCCATCTTTGCACTATTACGTGCTTTTTCAATCGCCTTCACATCAGTTTGACTCAAAGGAAAATCTAGCACCTCAAAATGACGCTGCAATGGCGTGGAAAAATTTGCAATATTCTGTTGGTAATAATCTTTAATCTCCTGAGCATTTACAGATGCTTGCTTTTGAAAAGCAGCCAATGATAGCTCAATCGATTTAATCTTTACTTGCTCTGGTGCAACAAATTCTTTTTCATGCTGCTTATAAAAATTAGCAATTTCTTGTTGTGTGACCGTCACTTTATTAATAAATGGTGCATTTAATACTTTAAAATAGCCTATGCTACGCTTTTCATTCAGCAACTGTGTAAACTCAGCCACTTCACCTGTTAAAGCAAAGGCACTTTGCATTAAACCCTGATTTAACTGGTTCACTAGGATCTGTTGACTAATATCTTGCCGCAATTGATTGGTTGTATAACCAAAACGTTGTAAAACTTTATCGTATTGCGCTTGCGAAAACTGGCCATTCTCTTGAAAGACCGGCAATGTCCTTAACACCTGATCAGTCTGGGCAGTACTGACATAAAAACCCTGTGTTCTAATGCTATTTAGCAAAGCATAATGCTCGATCAACTGATTTAATGTCTGCGCCTTGATCAACTCATTATTTGCGCTTAATGGACTATTATCACCTATTTGCTGCTTCATATTTTTATAAGCAGCTTCAAATTCAGCGCTTGAGATCTTCTGACCATCAACGGTAGCAACCGCCTGGTTTTTACTTGCAGAGCCTGAAATGTAACTGCTCGCACCCATACCTATAAAGCCTGCAGCAACAGCACCAACAATTAACCAGGTGCCCCATCCCTTGCTTTTATCTCGTATATTTTGCAGCATACATCCTCTCTTGTTTTGCATAAAAATAAAGCGCGTTTAACTAAACAACGCGCTTTATTCTAAAAGTAAGTAAAGAAAGCAGTCAGTTAATAAACAAAGTTAATTAATTCACTGCATCTTTAAGCGCTTTACCCGCTTTAAAGTTAGGGACTTTTGCTGCTTTAATTTGAATCTCTTCACCTGTACGTGGGTTACGACCTGTACGTGCAGCACGCTCTTTCACTGCAAATGAACCAAAACCAACCAAAGTAATTTGATCGCCTTTTTTTAATGTTTCTGTAATTGCATCCAATGTTGCATCCAGTGCTTTAGAAGCATCTTGCTTAGTTAAATCTGCACTTGCTGCGATACTTTGGATTAATTCGTTCTTATTCACAGGTATTCCCCTTATCTCTTGCTAATTTTATATTGAGTACACTTTAAATTTAAGCCCTTGGCATGGAGGTTTTATACCAAGGGCAGCTAAAGGCTGTCAAGCGCTAATGCTTGCGAACCCCCCGTTGCCCCTCTGTTGAGCGTGCCCTTGAAGATGCAATCAACCGCGTTAAATCCCCTGGAGACTCCGCTAAAGCAACCTTGAGTACATCTTCAATCCAACGCACTGGCTGTACATTTAGGTCTTTTAAAATATTTTCAGGGATTTCTTTCAGCTCACGACGGTTTTCCTCTGGAATCAAGACAGTACGAATTCCACCACGGTGTGCTGCCAGTAACTTTTCTTTTAAGCCGCCGATTGGTAAAACCTCACCTCTTAAGGTAATCTCACCGGTCATCGCAACATCCGAACGTACAGGAATGCCGGTATATACAGAGACCAGTGCAGTGCACATGCCTATACCAGCACTTGGGCCATCTTTTGGTGTTGCTCCCTCAGGAACGTGAATATGCACATCTAACTTCTCAAAGCTTTCCTCTGGAATCGACAACATTTCAGCACGACTGCGTACCACCGTCACTGCCGCTTGAATTGACTCTTGCATCACATCACCAAGCTTACCAGTGCGCTGCACTTTGCCCTTACCCTTCGTCGTTGCTGCTTCAATTGTTAGCAGCTCACCACCAACTTCAGTCCAGGCCAGGCCAGTCACTAAGCCCACTTGGTCTTTTTCTTCAGCCTCACCATAACGATAACGCTGTACACCCAAGTAATCCTCCAACTCTTTTGCCGTTAACTTTAAGGTTTCTTTATCTTCACGCTTTAGCAAAATTTGCTTCACCACCTTACGGCACACTTTAGAAATTTCTCGCTCTAAAGAACGCACGCCTGCCTCTCGTGTATAATGACGAATGATACTGATTAACGCTTCATCTTCAACCACAAGCTCATTTTTTTTCAAGCCATTGGCCTTAATTTGCTTCGGTAATAAATAACGTTTAGCAATATTGAGCTTTTCATCTTCGGTATAGCCAGGTATCCGAATCACTTCCATACGGTCTAATAACGGCCCTGGAATATTTAAAGAGTTTGCCGTTGCAATAAACATCACATCCGAAAGGTCATAGTCTACTTCTAGATAGTGATCATTAAACGTATGGTTTTGCTCCGGATCTAAAACCTCTAATAGGGCAGATGCTGGATCACCACGAAAATCCTGCGCCATCTTGTCAATTTCATCCAGCAAGAAGAGTGGGTTTTTCACTTCAGCCTTAGATAGCTTTTGAATGATTTTCCCCGGCATAGAGCCAATATAAGTACGACGATGCCCTCGAATCTCGGCCTCATCGCGCACACCTCCTAAAGCCATCCGTAAGAACTTACGGTTCGTTGCCTTAGCAATTGATTGTCCCAGTGATGTTTTACCCACCCCAGGCGGGCCAACTAAGCACAAAACAGGACCTTTTAATTTTTTAACACGCTTTTGTACAGCCAGATACTCTAAAATACGCTCTTTTACTTCCTCAAGACCGTAATGATCCGCCTCAAGAACATCTTCGGCTTTCGATAAATCACTGCGCGTTTTTGAACGTTTTTTCCAAGGCACTGAAATCAACGCATCGATATAATTACGACAAACTGTTGCTTCTGAGGACATTGGCGACATGTTTTTTAGTTTACTAAGCTCAGACATGGCTTTATCATGCGCCTCTTCAGTCATCCCCGACTCTTTGATACGCTTTTCTAGTTCATCAAGCTCATTACCACCGTCTTCAAGGTCACCCAACTCCTTTTGAATAGCCTTCATCTGCTCATTCAGATAATATTCACGCTGGCTTTTTTCCATCTGACGCTTAACACGGCCACGAATACGCTTTTCAACTTGTAGCAAGTCGATTTCAAACTCAAGCAAAGCCATCAATTGTTCTAGTCGTTCACGCAGATTCGCCTGCTCAAGCAATTTTTGACGATCTTCTGTTTTCAACGATAAGTGAGCAGCAATTGAATCTGCCAAACGTGAAGGGTCTTCAGTACCCGCCATAGAAGACAACACCTCAGGAGGTATTTTCTTATTCAATTTAACATATTGCTCAAACTGAGAAATCAGTGAACGCCCAAGTACTTCTAACTCGCGCTCGCCAACACCCTCTTCCTCCAGCAAAGACACCTGCGCTGTATGAATCTCATCAACTTCTATAAATTCATCAAGGTGCGCTCGATACTCTCCCTCAACAAGAACTTTTAAAGTACCATCAGGCAACTTTAATAACTGTAATACCGTTGCAACCGTACCAATTGCAAATAGCCCCTCTTGTCCTGGATCATCCTGCTTAGCATCACGTTGTGCAACTAAAAAGACCTTCTGGTCCTTTGCCATCGCCACCTCTAATGCTTTAATCGAACGCGTGCGCCCAACAAATAAAGGCATGACCGTATGCGGATAAACCACCACATCACGCAAAGGAAGCAAAGGCAATGTCAATAGTGCTTCAGTTGATTTTAACTCAGTGACTATTTCATCTTTTTCTTCTGGCATAACTAGCCTCTCTTTGAATACTTATCGTTATTTAGAGAGGAAGAGGTCTTCCTCAGCGCCCCCATAGTTACTGCTGGCCGGCACGTTGTTGCTGCTGATCGTTGTCATTGCTCTCTTCATAGACAATTAAAGGTTCAGACTGACCTTCAATCACAGACTGGTCAACAACAATCGTTTTCGCCTCTTCCTGTGAAGGAATTTCATACATCGTATTTAGTAGCACCTGTTCAAGCACAGAGCGTAGCCCACGGGCACCCGCTTTACGTTCAATCGACTTACGCGCGATTGCACGTAAGGCATCATCACGCAAATCAAGCTCCACGCCTTCCATCTCAAACAAACGTTTATACTGTTTTACTAGCGAGTTTTTCGGCTCTTTTAATACCCGAACCAAGGCATCTTCATCCAACTCACGCAAAACCGCGGTCACAGGCAATCGACCAATGAACTCTGGAATTAAACCAAACTTCATTAAATCTTCAGGCTCAACACTTTGCAAGACATCAGATGTATTTTTTGTCTCGTCCTTACCACGAACTTCTGCTGAAAAGCCAATGCCTCCTTTTTCAGAACGCTCACGAATTACTTTTTCCAGGCCATCAAAAGCCCCCCCACAGATAAAAAGAATATTTGCAGTATCAACCTGCAAAAACTCTTGCTGAGGGTGTTTTCTTCCTCCTTGTGGCGGAACTGAGGCGACTGTACCTTCTATCAATTTCAATAACGCCTGCTGCACCCCTTCCCCAGACACATCACGTGTAATCGATGGATTATCAGACTTGCGGGAAATTTTATCAATCTCATCGATGTAAACAATGCCTTTTTGCGCTTTTTCTACATCATAGTCACACTTTTGCAACAGTTTCTGGATAATATTTTCAACGTCCTCACCAACATAACCGGCTTCTGTCAATGTCGTTGCATCCGCAATGGTAAAAGGCACATCCAGCAGGCGAGCTAAGGTTTGCGCAAGTAAGGTCTTACCGCAACCGGTTGGTCCTACAAGCAAGATATTACTCTTACTCAATTCAACATCATCCGCTTTTACTTCCCCGCCTCCTGGCATCAAACGCTTATAATGATTATACACGGCAACAGCCAACACTTTTTTAGCTTGCTTTTGGCCGATCACATACTCATCTAGCACCTGCTTAATTTCA
The DNA here is from genome assembly GCA_001644975.1 of Piscirickettsiaceae bacterium NZ-RLO1. GTDB lineage: Bacteria > Pseudomonadota > Gammaproteobacteria > Piscirickettsiales > Piscirickettsiaceae > Piscirickettsia. The sequence continues at coordinate 13,465 of LVCQ01000040.1, read as the reverse complement.
CGAGGGGTAGGTAACTGATTGGGCTCTTCAGAAGTTTCACCTTCTTTTAGCTCTTCACGGACGATATCACCACATAAAGATACACATTCATCACAAATATAAACAGAAGGGCCGGCAATTAATTTACGGACCTCATGCTGGCTTTTTCCACAAAAAGAACAATACAGGAGTTTGCTGCTCTCATCTCGTCCGTTTTTCTCATCACTCATGTACTAACCTCGTTTTAACAATCTTTGCTCTTACCTTTAAACATGGCGCCCTGACCATGCTTTTTCAAGAAACTAGAGCCTTTAGGCGGTAATACCCCGCTCAGCAACAACCTGATCAATTAGGCCATAAGATTTGGCATCATCAGCGCTCATGAAGTTATCACGCTCAGTATCTTTACAGACTTTACTATAATCTTGACCCGTATGCTTGGCCATTAAACGATTCAAACGCTCTTTCGTCTCTAAAATATTATTTGCATGAATCTCAATATCTGTCGCCTGACCCTGAATACCGCCTAAAGGCTGATGAATCATCACTGAGGAGTTCGGCAAACAAAAGCGCTTACCTTTCTCACCCGCAGTTAATAAAAATGCTCCCATGCTACACGCTTGACCAACACATAACGTACTAACGTTGGGCTTAATAAACTGCATCGTATCATAAATGGACATTCCCGCCGTCACAGATCCACCTGGCGAGTTAATATACAAAGAAATATCTTTATCTGGGTTCTCAGCTTCTAAAAATAATAATTGGGCAACGACTAAATTGGCCATATGGTCTTCAACCTGGCCCACTAAGAAAATAATACGCTCTTTTAATAAACGTGAGTAAATATCAAATGAACGCTCGCCACGTGAGGTCTGTTCGACAACCATTGGCACTAAATTTGCTGAAATTGACATTGTGTTTTTGCCCCTCTAGTTTTCCGCAAAAAGAAAAATCGCTGCAACCTTTTCTTAAGTATAAAAAAACATTGCAACGATTAACACATACAATGTGAGATTAGGCGTGAAATTAAGCCGCAGCCGTACTCATCACCTCAGCAAAAGTCACGTTTTTCTCTGTTACATTCGCATCTTCAAGCAAAGCATCTACCACTTGATCTTCCATAACAATCGCTTCAACTTCGGCTAATTTTTCTTTACTATTGTAATAATAATCAATGACTGATTGAGGCTGCTCATAGGCCGCTGCTAACTTTTCAACCATCGCTTTAACACGCTCTGCATCCGGTTTTAGCTCTTTTTTCTCAATCACTTCAGCCACCAACAAACCTAATAAGACACGACGCGTGGCCTGTTCCTCAAACATTGAAGCAGGAAAATCTGGTGCTTTAGTGCCTTGCATTTGACCATACTGTTTTTGCATTTGCTGTTGCAAACGGCCAACCTCAGCATCGATTAATGTTTTTGGTAAATCAACGCTATTTTTCTCAACTAATAAGTCAAGGATCTCAGTTTTATTTTTATTTTGCACAGAAAGATCAAGCTCACGCTGCATCGTTGTCCGCAATTCCTCACGTAATGCCTCAACCGTTTCACCATTTACTTCTAAACGTTTAGCAAAATCGTCATTAATTTCTGGCAGTTCAGGCGCTTCAATACTATGCACTTTAACGGTAAATTCAGCAGGCTGACCAGCAAGGTCAGAGACCTGATAATTTTCAGGGAAAGCAACATTAATCACACGCTCTTCTGCTAATTTCATTCCCATGATGCCATCTTCAAAGCCTGGAATCATCATACCTGAGCCTAAAACTAAGCTAAAGTTCTCAGATGAGCCACCCGCAAAAGTCTCACCGTCTTTACGGCCTTCAAAATCAATCGCTAAACGATCACCATCTTGTGCTTCACGCTCAACATTTACCCAATTACAGTGCTGTTTGCGTAACGTTTCTAGCATATTATCAACGTCTTTATCCTCAACCAAGCCCACCGCTTTTTCTACTTCAGCGCCGACCAAGTCGATAAGCTCCACTTTAGGCATCACTTCAAAAATCGCCTGAAAAGAAAACTCTTCTTTCTCTACTTCTTTAGCCAACTCAAAACGCGGGTAACCGGCTGGATGTAATTCTTCTTGTTGAATCGCCTCATAAAAGCTCGACTGCATCACTTCAGAGGCAACTTCTTGATACACACTCGCACCATAACGTGATTTTACCACTGCAAAGGGTACTTTACCTGGACGAAAGCCATCCATTTTTGCTGTAAGGCCTATTTTTTTTAATCGTTTATCCACTTCACCATTGATTCTGATCGCAGGAACTACAATATCCAATCGACGTTCTAACCCTTCACCTGCTTCTACCGCAACACGCATCTTCATCACCTCTGTATTCAATAAATCTCTAATATTCTTGTAAAATGACCAAAGTCTAAACTCTCGCAGTCTACGGATTGTCCCAAGACTTGTCTAGCCCAACCTATCCGGTTGCGTCAAATTTTAACTAAAAGTAAGGATTGCAGCAAAGTTTTTCAAGAGGGAGATAGTAAATTTATCAGATCGAAAAATACCGACCAATTACTAAATTAAATAACAATATCTAAAGGCATGTTAAAAAATATGGCTGGTGCGAATGGAGAGACTCGAACTCTCACAGGGTTACCCCTACTGACACCTGAAGCCAGCGCGTCTACCAATTCCGCCACACTCGCAATGGCGCGCCTGGTAGGATTCGAACCCACTACCCTCGGCTTAGAAGGCCGATGCTCTATCCGTATGAGCTACAGGCGCATAAGATGTTAACGTTAAGAAAACGCTAGACATTCTAGGCTAATAAGCCCATGTAGGTCAAGCACCTACTCACACAATTACCAATAAAGTTTTTTATTTAAAGGCTGACGTGATGCACACAATATGAGAAAATGCAGCCTCTTTCATAACACCTGAACATCTTTAAACAGCATTGAGGTTTATATCATGGCCAAGATCATCGATGGCAAACAAATCGCCGAGGACGTCCGTACTACCCTTGCTAAGCGCATAAACCAACGACTCAGCGAAGGGCTACGTGCCCCAGGGTTGGCCGTTATCCTCATTGGCAGTGACCCAGCCTCTGAAGTCTATGTCAACAACAAAAAGAAAGCCTGTGATGCCGTCGGCATACTCTCAAAAGAGTACCGTTTGAGTGAAAAAACCTCAGAGCAAGAACTCACTACACTCATTCAACAACTCAATAATGATTCCATGATCGACGGCATTTTAATCCAATTACCCTTACCAGATCATATCGACTCAGATGCAATTTTAGAACTGATCCACCCTGGCAAAGATGTTGATGGCTTTCACCCTTATAACCTCGGCCGCCTAACCCAAAAACGCCCTCTATTACGTCCTTGTACACCCTATGGTGTGGTTACTTTACTCAAAAAAACCCTCGGTGAATCCTTGCATGGCCTACATGCCGTAGTTGTCGGTGCCTCTAACCTGGTAGGCCGCCCTATGAGCCTGGAGCTACTTCTTGCTGGCTGTACTGTCACCACCTGCCATCGCTTTACCAAAGACCTACAAACCCAAGTCGGTCGCGCCGATATTCTTGTCGTTGCAGTTGGTAAACCTGAATTTATTCCGGGGCAATGGATTAAACCTGGCGCAACCGTCATTGATGTTGGGATCAATCGCCTAAAAGATGGCCGTCTAGTTGGCGATGTTGACTTTAATCATGCTTTAGAACAAGCCGCTCATATTACCCCTGTACCCGGTGGTGTTGGGCCGATGACTGTGACAACCCTACTCGAAAATACCCTATATGCGTGTGAAAATTTGCACAGCACAAACACATCAGCCCAAAAATAAACCAAGCCTAATAAGCCTGATCTAGAGCAACCGATTTTAGTTAATTTTTATTGCAAATTTTTGCTCTGAATATTTAATACCTCATGCTTAAGCGAGATAATAATTGGCTCTGCTCTTGCCAACCTGGGTAAAGCTTAGTGAGAAAATTAAAAAAGCGTTTATTATGCCTAAGCTCACGTACATGGCATAATTCATGACAAATAATCATATCCAAACAACGTTGCGGATAGCGAATCAACTCTAAATTTAAATTAATCCGCCCCCGTGTTGAATAACTCCCCCAACGGCTTTTCAAGCGCTTAATCACAATCTTTAAACTTAAATCCCAGTCTATTATTAATTTTTTTTGCGCTTGCTTTAACCAATAATCATAGCGAGCACTAAACACTCTTATTGCTTGTTGACGATACCACTGATATAAAGCCGACTCAGGATTGCTTAAGGCATGCACCCCCAAATAAAGCACTCGCTTATTGTCGCGGCTCTGACTTGTATTATTTTTCTTTATTGCCAGATCATTACGACGTGAAGAATAAACCCTTAATTGATAAGGCTGACCAAGAAAGTAATGCACTTCATTTGTTATATACTGGTAATCAACTTTAGTATAAAGATCAGCAAACTCTGTTTGCTTTTGCTTTATCCAAGCTGCGCGATCTTGAATAAACGCATTAATTTCTTGCCAAGGTGTACCAATAGGGACTCTAACCTCAACTTCTTGCTGACAATTAACAGATAAGCTCAGGGTCTTGCGATGACAAAAACAGATATAATATTTAATACCACACTCACTTAAATTTTAAAGCAGTACAACAACAGCAATTTAAGAAAAGTATGGCAGCTCATTCATTTTATACAAAACAAGCAAAAAATATTAGACAATATTTAAGAATAAAACTAAGAAAACACCCTAAATCTCACTATGATAAAGCCTGTTCTAAATCATTTATAATATCTTGTGGATTCTCAAGACCAATAGATAAGCGGATTAAATTATTTGGAATACTTGCCAACTCTCGCCCTGCGTCACCTTGCTGCTGATGCGTTGAAATCGCAGGAATATTAGCAACACTCTTAACTCGCCCAAGATCCAACGCCCGCGAAACAACACCAAGGCGATTGAGTGTCTTGCACGCAGATAGGTGCCCACCTTTAACACAAAACGATAATAATGCACCGTGACTGGGTTTATCACTATCAACCAACTGCATCAACTCCTCGGCCAAGCCATACTGAGGGTGCGACTTAAGTCCAGGATACAAGACTTTCTCAACACCCATGTGACCCTCTAAGAATGTTGCTACTTTTAAGGCCGAGGATGACATTTGCCAAGTACGAGAGCGTAAGCTGCGCACTTCAGAAAGCGTAATAATTGCCTGTAATGGCGAAATGCACGAGCCATTATCACGATGAGGCTCTAATTTTACATAAGTCGCATAATCATTTTTTATCTCATCACTCAAATAATAGCCACGAATATTTGGCCGACTCAGTAACGCACCACCGATGCTCAAGCCCGAGGCTGTCATCGATTTACTCAGTGAATGAATGACAATATCCGCCCCCCAGGCTAAGGGCCTTAACAGCGCGGGGGTTGCCAATGTTGCATCAACAATCAACGGAATATCATACTGATCGCACAATGTGGCAAGAGCTTTAATATCACAGAGAGTTACATTTGGATTGGAAGGCACTTCGATATAAACAAACCGAGTATATTTATCAATTTTTTCTTCCCATTCGCTGATATTAGCCCAAGGTCCAACCCAACGCACCTGACAGCCCTTCTCTTTCTGACGCACAGAAAACTGCTGAAACGTACCACCATAGACATGACTGGAACTAACAAAATTAAACGGAGTATTCCATTCCTGCTCTTTACGCACTAACAAAGGCTCTATCGCCGCCACAATCGCTGCCATGCCAGAAGAGGCAGTACAGGCCGATGCAACAAACTCACAGCCATAGGACTCCAATAGTCCCAAGGTTGCCTCTAAGTAATATAAACTTGGGTTACTAATACGGCTATACACCCAACGTGGAATCTTATACTCCACCGCCGCAAGCATTTCTTTATCATCAGCAAAACTTTGCGCTGAGGTTAAATATACTGGCTCTATCAATGAACCTTGATTATTTTCTAAGGCTTCTTCTGTCGTATAAATCCCTCGCGTTGCAACCGTATCAAAACTCCAGCTTTTTGCTTGAGTAATCGCTTTATTTACGCCTTGCATATATTCTTGTGCTCTAGCAACATGATCAGTTGACGTTTGCATGATTAATATCCTTATCTTCTTGCTTAATCGTTTGTTTTTTCGTTTTCTCTTACATACTCGACTGTATGAAGACAGACAAACACTGTCAAGGCAAGGCGCAGCAATCGTCCATATAATCACTTAACGCGTGGTATAGCCACCATCAATCACCTGCAAACTGCCCGTGATATAAGCAGCCTTTTCACTGGCAAGAAAATAAATCAACTCAGCCACCTCCTCTGGCCGACCAATACGACCTAAAGGCTGTAAAGCCGCTTCTTCTTGATGCACTTGTGTCAGATCTGCGCCAGTACGATGACAATAGTTGTCAATCGCCTGATGGTACAATGGTGTTTCTATCGTTCCTGCACACACTGCATTCACACGTACATTAAACTTTGCATAATCTAATGCAGTCGTTCGAGCCAAAGAGGCAATGGCCGCTTTGCTCATTCCATACAAGCTAGAATTAGGTTTACCAACAAAAGCTTGCTCTGATGAGAGCAAAATGATATTACCTGATTTTTGCTGCCTCATCTGTGCAATAACTGCTTGCACACTAAAAAACGTCCCTTTCACATTAATATCCATCACCCGCTGATAATCAGCTTCCGCACTATTTTCAATCGTTGCAGAAAAATGAACCCCCGCATTAGAAACTAGAACATCAACTCGCCCCTCTTGCCGAATCACCTCATGAATAGCGCGACTTACTTGCTGACTATCGGACACATCGCAACTTAAATAACGACCGGACTCTCCAGCCTGTAAGTCTAAATTATAGACAATCGCCTTTTTTTGAAGAAATTTTTTCACAACAGCCAGCCCTATTCCCATAGAACCACCCGTCACGACCACAACATGATCTTGCATTGCCACCTAGCTATCCCTTTACTTTTACTGCTACTACATTATTCTGATGCCTAATTTTAAGGTATAAAATACCCTATGATCAGATTAATTACGATAACTATCATCAATTCGATCCAGTTTACGCAATAATGCGTCGAAAACCATCTGCGGCTTACGCACTTCTTTAAACTGTCGCGCCGTCAGTAAACACTCTTCATGGGCAATCGGCACAAGCGGCATACCCGCAGATAGTGTCTTCATCTGCAACTCACAGGCTTTTTCAAGGTAATATATATGATAAAACGCTTCAACGATTGAAGAGCCTACGGCAAGTAGCCCGTGATTTTTTAAAATCATGACAGACTTGTCGGCCAGCGCATTGGCAAGCGGCTGCCTCTCATCAACATTAAACGCCAATCCCGCAAACTCATGATAAGCAACCTGTTCATAAAAACGCAAGCAATGCTGATTAATGAACAGCAAGCCACACTCCAACGATGATACTGCAGTTCCATATATGCTATGGGTATGAATGGCTGCTCGGTTAAATGGACTTGCATCATACACCGCATTATGAATGGTCACTCCAGCACCAATCACAGCTCCTCCTGACTCTCCACTTGTATGGCCATCTCGGTCAATACGTACAATATCTGATGCTCTAATCTCATCAAATAACAAGCCATACGGCGTTGCAAGCATTTGATCAAACTCCGGCAAATAAATCGTTAAATGCGTAGAGACAAGATCCTCCCAACCAAACAGAGCAAGCAAACGATGTGCTGCTGCAAGCTGTATTCTTAATTCTTTCTCTGTCACCACCTGCCCCTTATCTTTAATCGCCTTTATTTTTTCAATACCTAATTTTTTTAACTACAGCACCTCAACGAGTAAATACACGTCAAGGGATAAAGCAGAAGAGCATTGCATTAAACACAAAACATTCTATAAATATCAAAAAAAATACACTAAATTAAAATACAATGCCATTAAATACAATTTAATTATAATTAAACCATAAAATTAAACAAAAAAATGAATATTAAAAATAAAAAACCACAAAAAGAAAATAAAAAATCAAACTCCTCCATAAAAATTAAAATCCAGCAATATCAATCAGTAACATATATTTTATCAAACTTGACTTTTATTACTGTCTATTTATCATGTACGGATTCGACACTACAATTTATACAGTTTTTATGCGGTTGAAATTTTTTTCTCTGCGTCATATCCGTATTTTCAATCGGCTTGCCCATACTCTTACGTACAGAGTTATTCTACGCTAACCCCAAGCTGTCCCGCGTGTACGAATGAAAGCAAAATTAAAATTTAAGACGCCTTAGGCGATCACTATAAGCTATTACGCAATTACAAAATGCAACCAATCAGCCAAAGTAAACTGAGCAAGACGAGAATACAGCACACGACTTATGCGCAATCTTTCTAGCACTTCAAAAGCTCACTCCCCCGTACTCATCAGCTTAATTGCTGGTGTAGAGTATTATGACTTTGCAATACTTGCCATCCTCGCACCCTCTCTTAGTCGCGTTTTTTTTCCTAACCTACACCTAAGCATTGACCCACTCTTTGCAATCTATGCCATAGGTGCCCTTTTTCGTCCGGTAGGCAGTATCATGTGGGGGCACTTCGCCGACCGTTATGGTAGAAAAAAAACACTCATTACTACATCGTTTATTATGATCTTTTCAACATTGTGTATCAGTATTTTGCCCAATGGACACCAGGCACCGATATTTAGCCCAATTGCTTTACTCATATTACGCTGCCTACAAGGAGTATCCTTAGGGGGCGATGCATCTAGTGCAGCCGTATTGATCGCTGAAACCGTCTCCAATAAAAAGCGCGGCTTTTATGTCAGCTTTGTTTTTGCAATGAATTCTCTCGGTTCGTTGCTTGCCGCAGCCATGGCTTATTTACTGCTAAAAATAACACCCGCCAATGTGATGCTCGAATGGGGTTGGCGAATTCCGTTTGTCTTTGGCGCCTTCCTGCTCATTATCTGCCTTATCTTTAGAAGCGGCGTCCTCGAATCAACAATCTTCGAAAAAAATCCACAAAAATACCGTTTACCCGTTTCAGCACTTTTTAAGCACCACAGCCCACAAGTATTTATTGGTATCTGCTTAGGCTTTCTTGGCAATAGCTTAGTCGGCCTGAGTTTTTCTTTTCCAACACTGGCCACCAATCAAGGTTTTCCAACCAGCCAATCATCTCTAGCCTACACCATCGCCACCTTATATTTAACGATACTCTATCCTATCGCCGGCTATTTCTCTGATATTATCGGCAGACAACGCCTACTCACGATTATTTCCATCTTGACACTAATTAGCAGTATTTTCATTTTCCAGCTAATGAACATACAAACCACCCTCGCTATTACCTTATTTATGGTTATTATTGACACGTTTATGGCGATCACCATCTCCAGTGCTCAATGTGCCTACTCCGAACTCTTTCCAACACCCGTTCGAGTCACTGGCGTCGGCATAGTTGATAGTATGAGCAGCAGCATCGGCGGCATGATGCCCCTTCTTTGTAATATCGCCATATCACTATTTCATAATAATTCCGCACCCGCTTACATTCTCACCATCGCTGCATCCGCCACTTGCTTAGCCGCACTGATGCTACACGATCAAACCGGATGCCCACTTACTTTTGATGAACACTCAACTGTTTAATTAAAAAACCAACAAGGAGACTAATCAATCATGATTAAATGCCAAGGACTCGCACACATCAATATCGTTGTTGACGATATCAATACTGCTATTTCATTTTACCAAGAAGCACTTGGCATGGAGCTATTAAGGCTCTATCCAAACTTTAAAAACACTGGTTTTGCTAAATCAGCCGGTTTCATAGAAGATGCAGAAAAAGTCAATCTTGATATGGCAATCTTAAAAATCAATACCACTAGCCAGCCTATTTTTATTGAACTGATGCAATACCATTACCCACAAAGCGATGACTATCGCAATATTGGTAATACCAATGACGTCGCCGGGGTCAGACATATTGCCCTAACAGTCGAAAACATCGAGCAAGCTTTTCGCTATCTGCAGACTATTCCAGATGTCTCCATGATTACTGATCATCCAAAATATCAACCTTATCAACTTAGCCCTATTCATCCAGAAAACTTTCTTATCTGCAACGATAGCCAAAAAGAAAACAATCTAGCAGAAAAAAGAAAAATATGTGACGCAGTTACACATATCAAGTACTTTTACTTTCTTGATCCATATGGTGTTCAATGGGAGCTTGAACAAGCAGAAGCAATCTGACCCATCCTAATTGGCAGATTGCTTAAAACAAAGATTTTATTACATTAACACCAAAATGTATCTGCAACATAAGGGGAGCCATGGCGGGTCCATGTGCTCCCTACATAATACCGGTAAGCTCGATCTAATTTATTAATAACCGCAATATCACTACACTCTAACTCCAAAGCATCAATCACCGCTAAATTTTCTTGCATTCTCATCACATTGGATGACTTTGGAATCACTGAAACACCACGCTGTAACTGCCATTGCAAAATCACTTGAGCGGCAGTCAGCGAATATTTTTTTGCAATATCATGAATGCTAACGTTAGCCAACACAGTAACAGCAGGCTCATCTTGCTCTTTAAAGTGCTCAGGACGGCCACCTGACCCCAACGGTGCATAAGCGGTTACATGTACATCATGACTCTGGCAAAACCTCACTAAATCGTGCTGCACCAAATACGGGTGGCTTTCAACTTGATTCACCACAGGCGGTATACTCACCTGTGATTGCAACATCTTAAGTTTAGAAATAGAAAAATTAGAAACACCAAGATTTTTTACTAAGCCCTGCTTCACCAACTCTTCCATCGCGTGCCATGTTGCAATCAACGGCACCTGCTCTAAAGATAAAAAATCATCCGCAGTTTCAGCCATGTTCAAACCCACAGTGGACTTTAATGCCACAGGCCAATGCATTAGATATAAATCCAGATAATCAAGCTGCAAATCAAACAAGGATTTTTTTAGTGCACCCACCACTTTTTCTGGTTCATGAAAACTATTCCATAATTTAGATGTTACCCATAACTCCTCTCTGCTTAAAAGCCTTGACCCTAAGCTCTCTTTTAAAGATTGCCCCACCGCTTTTTCATTTAAATAGATCGATGCGCAATCAATATGACGATAACCACATTCAAGCGCCTGCTTCACTGATGCAAAGACCTCTGCATCACTTGCTAACCATGTTCCTAAACCTACTCCAGGTATTCTATCTCCATTAGATAATTCAAAATTCAGCATAAAAACCTTCTCAACCCATGAGGTATTCCATTATTATTTTTAATAATTCCACAAACTAAACAAAGTTAACTAAAATTTACCCACCCTTTATTTTTCTTTATTATTTATGGTTAATTAATATTACCAATTAAAGTCAAAAAGATTATCTTTCTAGCCATCTATTCATTAATAAATGTAGACAATCAAAAAACATCAAAATAAAGAAGAGGCAATTGCCATTATACTTAAGATGCCATGATATAAAGTAACTCCTTTTAAAATGGTGCCCACCGAACTGCAATGTCACTATACCATGAAATAAAAATTAACATAATACTATACATAATTTTACAAAAAATATAATAAAATTTGATATGGATTTTTATGTTTTTAGGGTATATTAAATTTAATCTACACTTAGTTTTATTTTTATTTAAAATATTAATAAAAAAATATAATTTTGATTAGAGGTAAGATATATGCTATATTTCAATGAAATTATAAATCAGTATTTACTACACTTTAAAAAATATTGCTTAAATCTTGACCTGAGCCTCAAGCATAGAACGTCTATTCGATCCTCTAAAGACACCACACCAAAATTTCAAGAGATTACCAAGTTCTTCAGTGATGGAGAAATCGAAAAAGAATTCGAGTCTTTGCAAAATGCATTAAATAAATACCCTGATACAAAGCACCTTGAGTTATATACTAAGTTTAATAATTTTTTTAAAGAAAAAACTAGTCATAGCCGTAAGCGTCGCTACCTCGGTAGGTATTTTGCACATCCAATGATGCAAAATCGCCGAGCAAAACGCGACGACTATAAACCCTCGGCTGCCCTCGTCACAGGGCATTACGTGCCTTGAATCGGCCACTACATACCCTGCTCTCAAATGGCGCTACGGCTCGTAAAGATTTTTAGACACTCGTTCCGCTTGCTACAGACCTTACGGTCTTCCGCAACTCCGCTCTGCTAAAATCTTCACCTACCTCGGCCTACTCACCCCGTGCTTTGCACTCCTTGGCTCGCAGCGATCGAAAGTGAAAGAATCACTGGCTTTTTCAAAGATAAGAAAGCAAGCATCACTGGAAAAAAATTATTCGAAATTATTTTTTTAGAATCAATCAGCTTTGCTGCCTCTGCAGACCTTCAAGAGTCCTTTCAAGCAGAGCTGCAAAGCGCGATCAACCTTGCTGCTGAGAAAGATGATGGCTTACCTTATGAGTTATTACAAGAACAATTTAAAGAAGCGAGTATCTATCCGTTAAGCCGCTTTAATCTGTCTTACCATCCAAAAGCCTTTAAACAATTAGATCAACTCGGGTTAGGTGATCAATCAAACTGTATTCTAGAACTACTAGGACACCCACCACAGTTGATTAACATTGAAGGCATAAGCAATCAAGTTAAGGAACTATTTGAAAACACCAAAAAGAGCATACTAAGTGAAATAGAAAGCTCACAACAAAATTTAATAGCAGCTTGCTATGAAAAATACCAGACTAATGTAATAGGTTTAATTTTCAACTTTTTTATACCTAAAGAAAAAAATCAAGAAGATTTAGAGCTGCAATTATTCATGCATGAAAATGAATTTCTATCCTCTTCTAATTTTGCAAACCATGGTACTCAGTTTAAAAGCTTTTGCCCTAAAATTCTGGAAATAATAAAAACGAGCAATAAAGAACACATACGTAAGCGTCGCTACCTCGGTAGGTATTTTGCACATCCAATGATGCAAAATCGCCGAGCAAAACGCGACGACTATAAACCCTCGGCTGCCCTCGTCACAGGGCATTACGTGCCTTGAATCGGCCACTACATACCCTGCTCTCAAATGGCGCTACGGCTCGTAAATATTTTTAGACACTCGTTACGCTTGCTACAGACCTTACGGTCTTCCGCAACTCCGCTCTGCTAAAAAATCCTCACCTACCTCGGCCTACTCACCCCGTGCTTTGCACTCCTTGGCTCGCAGCGCAGGAAAACCCCGCCCTCCGTCATCTGAAGTGCAACACTACTCTATACTAAGCCGCCATCAAATACTCTAAAAAAACATGATTAGGTGAGCGATAATTCAAACTCGCTCTTCTTCTGGTGTTCAATGTATGCTCTATTTTTGCTATTTCTTTGTCACTAATTTCATTAAAATCCGTCCCTTTAGGTAGAAAACGCCTTATCAAACCATTTGTGTGTTCATTTAGACCTCTATCACAAGAACGATAAGGTCTAGCAAAGTAAAAGTCTGCTTCAGCGATCTTT
>LVCQ01000039.1 GCA_001644975.1 Piscirickettsiaceae bacterium NZ-RLO1 | reverse complement strand
GGGTAGCCGAGGGTTTATAGTCGTCGCGTTTTGCTCGGCGATTTTGCATCATTGGATGTGCAAAATACCTACCGAGGTAGCGACGCTTACGTCGTGTTAGTGATAGCTATTTGTAATTAAATAGCATTAGGTATAAAAGTGCATTACAGCCTATTTTTTAATTCTCGTATATAGCGATGTTATTTGCACACTACTCTTGTAGTGCATGTAATATGCTCGCGGTCTTGCCAAAACTCGTACAATTATACCATAATCCCTAGTGACCTTAAACTCAGTACGCTTGGCGCTGTCATCAACAGTAGTATATCCATCAATATCTTTTTCTCCGATCAGATCAAACTGCCTAAAAAGCACAGTAAAGGGAAACAACATTGCTATAGCTTAATCACCTTCCCTCTATAAGTTATAAACTCACCATTCTGATACAAATAGGCCGAGAGGCTGTTTCTAGCATTATGCGGCTGAAGTTTAAAATCTATCAAGATAGAGCTCTGCTCATGTGGTCATTTAATTGTTTTGTTTAAGTTGCCTTAATAAGTTCAACTTTATTATCTGCTTAACCCTTTAGTTTGGTGGTATGTAATCTATAACTACCCGAATTACCGGTCAAGTATTTTATGGCCCTGTTCGTACTACAACGCTCACTTTTTCGGGCTGAATAGCCTAATTTCAAAAGGAATGTTATTTTCAATAGGATTTTATATCGGATGCATATTGATTAAGCATTAATTTATCGTTGAGATTGACTGACATAGGAGTGTCAGGCTGATATTTTTCAAGTTAAGACAATGTTTAGAATGTTGGTGTGTTAACTAAGAAAAATATTATCTTTATATGTATTAAAGTATCTAATTTTCAATTATTGTTTTTAATATCTAGACTATAAAATAAAGCAGGTGGTTTAGTGCTAAGATTTACTTTATTTAATTTAACTTCGAGTGGTATTCGGCAAAGGTATTTTAATATAAAGGTAAATTACATATGAAAATTATAGAGTGATTTTACTAATGATTTTTGATATAAAAAATTTTAGTGTATATATTTTTATTTGATATAGATTAAATTTAGTTTTGATTGTTTTAGTAGAAATATGATTATTAAATAATTAAGTGCTGTTAGTTTTATTTTAATTGAAATTTTAAATAGAATTTATTTCTAATAGTTAAGTTATTATATGTTTAATTTATTAAAACAATTAATAATATTGTAAATTTTTACTGAGATATTTTGACTATTTGTTTGTTTAAATTTTTATAGTCAATATTTAATATGTGCTTGTAATTAATTTTATCTTATGTTTTTTATTAAATTTAGAGGTGCTTATTTATGGCTATTGTTGATCAAATTCCGAAATCAAGAATTAAAATTCATTATCAGACTGAAGTTAATGGAAAGAAAAAAGATAAAGAATTGCCATTTAAATTATTAGTAATGGGAGACCTTTCATTAGGGAGTTCCAAGGATCGTGAGGTTGATTTAGATGAGCGTGAAGTGCGAGAAATAGGTGCTAACGCTTCACTGGACGCATTAATGAATGATATGGAAATGTCACTAAAAATTGATGTCGATAATAAAATAAACCCTTCTAGTCAGTCAACAATTAGTGTCGATTTGCCAATTAATTCTATGAAGTCATTGAGACCTGTGTCTATTGCTAAAGAAATTCCAGAGATTCAATCATTGCTTATTATGAAGAGAATGGTCAAAGAATTAGAGTCTTATGTCGATAATAATAAAAAATTTCGTGGGACAATTCTTGACTTAATGAAAAATAAAGAAGCTCTCGAGAGTTTTAAGAAAACTTTGCCTGAACTAGAAAAATTTAAAGTTTAAGAAGTAGGGGGAAACTATGGAAGCAGAGACTCAAATTGCTCAAACGACAGATATTAACACACTATTTAATACTTTGAATTTAAATGAAACATCTTATAAAAGTGAGTCGCTTGCTGAGGGTGAAGCCTTTGAGGTGATTGGTAAAAGTTATACCGATGAAGAGCGTTTAATTGCAAGTTTATGTTTATTATTTGCAAATGCAGAAAATTCAGAAGGGTTTAGTAAGGGGCTTATTCAGAATATTCTTGATAAAATTGATCATTTAATTTCTGATCAAGTCAATGAGGTTTTAGCACATCCAAAATTTAAAACATTAGAGTCGACCTGGTTTTCAATCGAAGATTTAGTTAAAGATACTAATTTTCACGCGAATATTAAAATTGACTTATTAGATGTGACCAAAGACGAGCTAGAAGAAGATTTTGATTGTAATAGTATTGATATTACTGGCGCAGATTTATTTAAAAAAGTGTATCTAAAAGAATACGACCAGTTTGGTGGTGAGCCTTATGGGTCAATGATTGGTCTATATGAGTTTAATCGTACACCAGAGGATATTGCTTGGTTATCTGCCATGGGGAAGGTTGCTGCGGTTGCTCATGCCCCTTTTGTTAGCAGTGCGTCACCACAGCTATTTGATTGTAATACGGTGGAAGAGTTGTCTTTGATTACTGATTTAGAAGGGCTTACTTCTCACCCTAAATTTGGTACTTGGAATAAATTTAGAAAAACAGAACAAGCAACGTATATTGGTTTAACTTTGCCGCGTTATTTATTACGAGTACCTTACGATCCATTGATTAATCCTGCTGGAAAAGCATTAAAAGCTTTTAAAGAAGAAATGAATTACTTTGATAACCAAGAGTATGTCTGGGGAAACTCGGCAATTTTATTTGCTAAGAATTTAACCCGGGCATTTGAGCTTAATGGTTGGTGTCAGCAAATCCGTGGCCCTAAAGGTGGTGGATTGTTAGAAGGTTTAGCAACACCGACCTTTAACGTGCGAGGTAAAGAAGAGATTAAAGCGCCAGTTGAGTTTATGATTCCAGACTATCGTGAATTAGAATTTGCTAATGCTGGGTTTATGCCATTGATTTATGAAAAAGGTACCTCCAATGCCTGCTTTTTTAGTACACAATCGTTAAAGTTTGTTGAGGAGTTTGAGGACCCATATGACTCTGAAAATTCTCAAATGGTGGCAAATTTAGCATATACCTATTCAATTTGCCGAATTTCTCATTATGTTAGAACAATGATGCGATTAGATATTGGAACGACTGCAGGAGCTGAGTATATTCAGCAAAAATTAGAAAGCTGGATCAGTCGCTATGTAACTTTGATTGCAAATCCAGACGAATTAACTATTTCATATTTCCCATTTAAAAAAGCCGAACTTAGTGTTGATAAAATTGATGGAAAAGCCGGCTGGTATAACTGCAATATTACTGTACTTCCGCATATTCAGTTCGAAGGGCTGAGTGTTGAGCTAAAAATTGATACCCGTTTAGATAGCTAAAATTAAGGAGCTTTATTATGCAAATTAGTAACGATGTCGTATGGAAAATTAGTGGCCCAACTGTTACCGTGTCTGCTGTTCCGGAAGCTGCCCTTGCTTCTGGACAAGAGTATGGCAGCACACGGTGGCAGTCACGGGTATTCTGTACTGAGGTGACTATGAATGGAGATGCTCTCCCAGTTACAGTTGCAAGTTATGAGGGAGGAGATACGGCATCTACTGCTTCGGCCCTGGTGTTGAGAACATTGACGATGCCTTGCTCTAACCCTTTAGGAATGCATACAGTTTCATTTTCAGGTTATGTCAGTCGAGATTTTGAGAAGCAGCTGACAACATGCCTTAATTCACAAAATATGGCAACCGTTGTTTTTAGCTTAGGCGGTATTAATAAAAATCAAACTTGCACATCGCCAGCAGCTTCTGATGGTGCTAATACATGGTATCAAGGGTTTGAGCCTAAATCTAATTTAGAAATTAAAGTGCCATGTGATCGTGAGCATATTGACTATCATCAGGAAGGTCATCACTTATATTTGAGTGTAACTGGTGGTTTTTTTATGCCAGGTGCTAGCATTGACCTTGCTTTCTGTGATGGTAATGAGGGAAATTTTGTTAAGAATGTAACGATATAATCTATGTTAAAACCTAAGTGGTATAATGACCAATATCTTTATCCAGAACACTTTGAATGCTTAACTGAGTATTTAATGGCTCAGCAAAAATTTGGGAATGCCTGTTATGGCATCCCAGATTATGGCTTACTGGATATTTGTTGGAGTGAGGCAGAAATGCAGTTGGGCATTTTAAAGCTTACATGCTTAAGATTATTAACTCATGAAGGTGAATATATTGATATTGATAAAAATGCCATAGTAAATTCTATAGATTTAAACGAAATTGATAAAGAGCGTATTAGTATCTATATTAATCTTGCAAAAAGCGAGGAGGTTTATAAAAAAACAGAAAATGGTAAGGTTATTCTTTTAAAAGAAAAAATAATTGTTTCTGATAAAATCATAGCCAATTCAACGTTTACTATGAAGATATTTGACCTTGACAAAAAGGTCGACGGTGAGTTTAAAATCAGTGATAATTTTATTGCTCCATCAGTTTCTATTGCCACACAGTGTTTTAATAAAGTAGAAAAAATAACAAACAAACTTATTCAAGAATTAAAGCTTTATTCGAAAAAGAAGTCACTTGATGCATCACCTTCTTATCGTAGTTTAATTAAGCTATTAATTAATGATTTAATGTTTTTTTTTGTTAATTCAAAAAACTCTATATTGTGTCATCCAATTTATTTATTTCAATATTTAACCAGAGTCTATGTTTTAGTTGCAGAAATAGATAGTTTAAATAGCGATTTATTGATTTATAGTCATGACAATTTTGCAATTAGCTTTAATAACTTAACCAGTCTTATTTTCATAGAGTTAGCACGTAAGCTGAATAAGTTTACTCATATTGATTACTATGTTGAGAACCATGCTATCTTTTCTAAGACCTTAGAGATATCAGATGATTCAGACCTAATTTTAATCATGAAAGAAAAATACATTAAGCAAGTGAAAATTTGTGCACCATCAAGAATTAATACGATTATATCCAGATCACTTTCAGGGGCAAGCTTGGTAGAGCAAGATAAATATCGTGGTGTTTTTAATGAACGTAGTGGATATAAATCGTTATTAATAAAAAAAGACTATGAATTTGAATATATTAAAAAAGATAAAAAATTAAGTTTGCTGAATTATCCAATTTTAGATGGGAATGATTTGGCTATTATTAAAGTGTAGTAAAAGGGGTTAAAAATGCCATTTGGAGTTGATATTCTAGCGCCATTAAATCCAATTCTAGCCGCTGCCAGTGAAAGTGCTATTGATGCGCTGCTCAGTGCTTCACCTGATATTAGTGAAGAGGATCTTCGCGCCAAGTTGAAAGAAAGTAAAGTTGGTGGAAAAAAATATCCAGTCATTAGAATTAAGCTTACAAAAAATACTGGAGTTAAGTTTTGGAAATTCTATGAAAATTTTTTCAATGAGTCCGTGACAAATATTACCAAGAAAGCCGGTTTAAACCCGAATGAATATGATGTGGTTGATCCTCGTGTTAAGTTTTCTGTCAGTGCTCAACAACAAGAAGGATTAGAGTCTGAAAGAGGAATTATGTCTAAACTGGGTGATCGTGTTTCAAATGTTGTTTCCAGTACTCGTTATGCTTATACTAATCTTTACCCTCCAGAATTTTATAATTTAAATATTATTACCGAATTGCAATTAGATAGTGCATCAGATTTTTTAGATTCTGCATCGGCCGAATCGATTACGAGTGCTTTAATAAAAATAAGAGGTTATTTATCTCAAGATAAGGTGTTATCTAAGGCAGACTCCTGGGAAGATTTTATTACTATTTCATCTCAAGATATGATTATTATGGCGGTGTTAGCTAGGCATTTATATAATATTTTAACTAAGCCTGTTTATATTTGTAAAGATAATGCATATAGCTACAAAGATAGTATGTATGTGCCATCTATATTTTTTATGGTTGAAGACTTTACTAAGTTTTTAATGAAAATCAATGGAATGTTTAGGCGAGAATTTGATGAAGCGATTACGACTAAACTGGCAGGAATGATGGCGGGTTCTAAAACGAATAAGGAGTCTGGAAAGACCTTTAAAAGTTATTTTCAAAACTTTGCGAGAAGAATTCTTGGCAAAAAGGAAAAGGATGTTGCCATTGATACCAAGCACAATCTAGGGAAAGTGGTCTCACAGATGACCAAAGTGGGCTATTCTGATGTGCTTGTTGATATTGTTACTCATCGAGTTGCTCCTGAGGATCTAGGCAAAGAAACAGTTGAGAGTATATTGAGCAACAGAGAAGTTGCAACTAGCTTTGAAGAAGCCATGAATATTGCCAACCAAATTAATTTTTCAACAAATGCGCGAGGTGAAAGTGGTGGCGCTTCAGCGAAAAAATTACGTTTTGGCTTAACAATTGAGTCAGTGATGCGTGATTTAATTCGAGCTAAAGATGGCATGTTTAAAAAAGTTCCTCTATTTGCCCTATCAAATGCGATTAAAAAAATTGATGTGCGGCCATTATTTCCAGGGACTTTGGCGCTTATTTCATCCGTCGTCTTTGCTAAGGATGATGATATTTCTAGATCTGAGTTTTATGATACTTATTTGCTTGAAAAATTACAGCAATTTAAGTCATCAATGGATGTTAGTATGGACACTTTTATTGTACAAATGAAAAACAATAATTTCTTTGATACGGCAAATTTTGATGAAGAGGGTGATGGTGATATTCAACAACGTTTTTCTAAAATATGGCACAAACACTTATCAGCACTGAAAGATACGTTTGTTGCGGATATTTTAGTCAGTGCAAGCAATGAGCAGTGTGAACGCTTTGAAGACCGCTTTCCAGCTGAGGCGGCCTTTATAAATTTTTTGCTTAGAAGGCGAGATTTATCACAGCGAAATATGCACTCAGCGATTACACATCGATCGCCACTATTATTATTGGTTACTGCGGTGACTAAAAAATATGGGCGTTATGACTTTGACTGCAGTAAACGAGCGCAACTATTTGGAGATGGAGATAAATTTACTAAAGTTCAGATGGAGAGAAGAATTCAAGGTAACCCCTATTCAAAATTAGGGGAAGCAAGTGTTCACTCTAATGGTGCGTTAATGGCCTCAGCTGCTGTCACGGCGGCTTTGCAAAGCGAGGAAGGAAGTGAGCTTGATTATCGATTTAATCAAGCCGTTGATGGCCAAGCAATGCTCGAGAATATAAGGACAATGATGGCTCAAGACGGAGCCTTGTTTCAAGAAGGTGGAGAAGTTGAAGAAGGTGAAGAAGGTGAAGAAGGTGAAGAAGGTGAAAGAAGTGCTGCTGCATTACGATCTGAGCTTGCTAAAAGAATGAAAAATAAAGTGGCCTTTGTTACTGGTCGTGGGTTTGCAGAGTTTGGAGAGGTTAGAGCCGAAAATATTAATCAACAAGCTGAGAAGATGGTGTTAGCTGCGATTGATGAAGCTAGAGCTGATTGTTATAAGGGTTCTGTCGTTCCACTATTAAGGATGTATTCAGCTATATTAATGAGCTGTTTTGAGCAGCTTGTGCTACTGCATGCATCACGTAGCTATTTGCTGAATATTATTAAAGTCTCTGGTGATTTGGTGATTTCACAGAAACATAGAGAAGTTTTAGAATACTTAAGTAATATGAAAAAAGTTGTTGATGAAGTGAGATCTTCTTTGTATGACCTGAAAAAAATTGCTGAGTATAGTAACTTGCGTGGGGCATCTCATCGATTTGTTAATATTATGAGCCCTTTTTACGACAAAATAATGAACTTATTAAAGGTTTACCTTGATTTTGGTAGAGATCTTAGTTATGCAGAAGATGCGGTGAAATCAGCCAATCAAGTGCTAGAAGCCGGCTTAGAGCGAGCTATTGTTAATGAGGTTGAATGGAACTTAAATGCATTTACTGCGCTTAGCAAGGCCTGCAATATGGCAGATGATGCGAGTAAGGTAGTATCTCCTTATCAAATTGTTATGTCACCACAGGATGTTCAAAGTGTTGAAGAGGAGGGTGACTCATTATCAGCAATGAGCTTTAACCCAGAGCAGCGTGCAAGATTGAGTCATGAGATTAAGCAAGTAACAAAAAAATATTATAAGGATTTTTATCACTGTCTTAAGTATGCCATGCAATTTATAGTTTCTTCAGGGATCATGTTTTTAGACTATGAAACAGGGGTTGGCATGATAACTGTTGATGATATAGAGATTACTAAAAAAGCGGTAGAAATCGAAAAAGGTACCATCTCTACACAAGTCGTCCAACAATTATTTTCTGGTTATGATGAAGCTTTAACCAGCCTGCAAGGGTGTTTTGGTGTTTTATTGAGTTCTACTGATATTAATGATTGGGCTCGGCAATTACTGAAAGACTTTCCATCACCAAAATATTTTTTAGGATTGGTGCCATATAAGGCTATTGTTGAAGCAGCAGGAGGTGCCAAAGTAGTTGAAGCACCTTTTGAAAATGAGAGGCATGCTTGTGATGTTTTAAAGAGACTTATTGCTACATCAAGGAGCTCATATCTTTATTTGTATATGGCTGGTAAGCTATCAGGTTATCGTGCTTTTGTTAGGGACCCTGATGGACGTTTAACATCTGGTTTTCTTTCTTTGATCGTAACTTGCAAAGATGTTTTTATTCAGTTAATAGGGTTGGCTTCTTTATTTGGATTTGCTAGTTGTAGAACTGATTTTGATAAGATTATTAAATTTTCTAGCGTTGCTGGGGTAGGGAGTGTTGATGAAGTTGATGTTGATGAAACTGCAGTTGTTGGTCACGGAGCAGACAGGGCACGAGGCTTTAAAGCAGCCTATGCTGCAACTTTGATACAAAAAATGGGGGCTTATGATGATAGAGCACAATTGATTGGATTTTTGCAGCAGATGCGCCATAGGGAGCTAGGAGAGGCTTTAGCACAGCCAGTTCCTGAAGTTTATGAAGTCAGAGGTGAGGAGATTCGGACAATAGGGGACATGCTCGAGCATGATGGCATTACTGATAACAAGGTGAGTGGCTCATACAAGCTCGGAGAGAAATTACCAATTTATGAGAATATTGATCATATTCGCGGAGATATTCGCACTTTAGCACAAGACCCACTTGTAGAAAAAAGACCCAGGTTTAGTCTCATTCCTGGTGATCACAGAGAAGAAGTATACCGTTTATTTGCAGAGTTTTCTGAGAAGTGCAAATCGCTACATGCCGAGCTTCACTCTAGGAATAAAAATTATCAAGCGGCGATGCTAACGCTATTTAAAGACAATCGTGAGAAAGCTCAATTTGGTTTTAATTTTTGGAAAAAAAGGATAGGCAGTCGAGGCGCATTTACTCCGCAAGATACTATTATTCTTGAGACTGCACAACAAAATGCATTGTATAGTCTTTATTTGCCAGTGCATTGCAACCTTTCTGATCGCACAGAGCAAGTTTTAAAAAAAGGGAAAACTCATTATTTAAGAAAGCTAACACATGATGATGATCATCAAATCACTTTAGTTTTGTAGTATTATTATGAATGAAAATATCCAAAAATTAATTTATGATTTAAAATATGCAGATGCACTTGAGTTGATTGAACAAGAGCTTGAACAGGAAGAGGTTAAGGCTTGTCTTGATCTTTTATCTTATTTTTGTGTCTGTAGTTATATTGCTAAAGGCATCTGCGTAAAGCAGTTAGAGGCTCTGGCAACATTTGTTATGAGTGATCGCTTTGATAGTAATAAAGTTAAAAAGAATACAAAAACATTAGCGTGGGTATTCGATACAATCAATGATTATATTCATGATAATACGCTTATTTTACATGAGCCAATTGATGGTGTATTATCTGGGTTATTGACCTTTAAGCAAGCATTATCTATATCAATTAAGATTGATGTGTCTTTTAATAAATTTAAAAGTTATTTGCTAAATGCTAAAAGAGAGCTAGATAATCAAGAAGTTGATAAAAATGAAGAAAAAATAGAAGAGCAACCTAAAGAATCAATTTCTACTGGTTTTAGATCTTCATCTAAGTTATCACAATTATTTAAAAAAATTGAATTATGTATGGAACTTTCGAATCAGAGTCGATTATTTGAGGCCGCTTTGTTTTATAAAGATATTCAAGAAGAAATCACTAATTTTGATCCGATCGCTTACTTTCCCGAGGTATTTATTCCGTTTTACCGTAATTTATCTAAATCTTATGTGAAAATTCAGAAATTTATTGATAAAAGTCAAGATACTTTAGAATGGCATCTTGCCGAGCAGATGTACAAGTCAAGCCCAGAGGCGCTGGTTGCTGGTGGCGAAATTTATCAAGTAGAAGAGCTTGAAAGTACTCATGAAATTTCAAATTTTATTCGTGAGCATCAGTCTATCCTGCCTAATATGGGAGTAATTGATGACAAGAGTTACTTGCGCGTTCTAGATAGTAATATTGCAGGTGGCAATGAAGGGAGTCAAAACAAGAACGCAGTGCTTGACAGGCAAGGTGTTGATCATGCTGTTTCCGCAGAGGGTCATGATCATGAAAGAGTAAAAAGTAAAGTTGGTCAGCAGACGGGACGAGGTCGTTTAGACGAAATTATAGATGAACATGATTTTGATTTTGAATTTGACTGATTATGGGCTTTAATTTAACTGATTTCTCTCCATTACAGGCCTCATTGCATAATATAGCCAGTGATGTGCCTAGCCCTGATTTTTCTGCTGCTGTGGAAAAAAGCCAACAAGCGGTGGGTGAATCAGTTTCATTAGTACAAGAAGTACAGCCTAAAAAAGTATTGGCAAGCCCATTGGAGTCTTGTCAATATCACCTTGCTCAAGTGCAAGATGCCATACCAATGGATAAAAGCAAGCTTTTTTTATCGGTTAGTGATTTAAAAAATAAAACAGCTTCGCAAATTTCTGCTTTGGCGGATCAATCGCAACAGCAGTTAGTTGATTATCATAAAATCGAAAATCGTTGCCCCTCGGTATATCATTTACAGCAGCTTAAATCATCGCTGATTAATTTAAAAGACCGGCATCAAGTACCAGGGGATACGAATAGTGCAGCATTTGATCAGTTACAGCAAAATGTGAATGGGATAGCAGGGACTTTATCACAATTATATGGTAGCACACAAAGTACAATGGGTGATTTGGCGAGTAATAGCGGTTTACCTGGTAAATTACCTGACTTTGAACTATCAACTGCCGATTTAACTGCAGCTATGGGAGTGAATGTACCGACTGATCTTATCCCTGAATCTTTATCTCAATTTGATAGCGTATCGAGCCTTTCTTCACTGCAAGAGAAGAGTGCCGTGTTTTTTGGCTATGGTGGCCATATTGCTAATGATTTTTCCTCTGAAGGGGTAAGCGCTGCGTCTCAAAAGGGCAGTGACGATAGTAACGGGGCGGGTTTAGCTCAAAGTGCCGCATTATTTTTAGGCTATCAGGGCAGTCATGCTAGCCAAGCACTGTCTGATCAGTTAAGCCAACAGGTTGCGTGTGCTGAGCAAAGCTTGAGTGATGTTGCGGCTAATCAGAGTGCGGTTTTAAAAAATACTCAAAATTTATTAGCAATACAGTCTTTTTTGAATGCGCATAGCAGCCAAGTGGGTGCTGCAAGTTTAGATCAATTAAAAACGGATCAGTTGGCACAGTTAAGTGCAATGGTTGATGAGCAACATCAGCATTTTCTGAGTGAATATCAAAACTATAACCCTTACCCTCAGGAAAAAATAGACGAAGCGATGAGCCAGATGACAGAAGATAATTCTTTTGTTCGCTTGGCAAGCCAAACGAAGCAACTGGATCTGCAAGCTGAAGCTTGGCAGCAATGCAGTCAGTGTAGTGATTTCTCAGTAGCGGATTTTACTGCAATGCAGGCGAGTGCTGCGAGTTTTATGAGCTTGGGTGAGCAAATGACGCAAATGGGTTATAGCCAATTTGATGCGGTTGCAAGCTCGGTGACAAGCTATCAACAAGCATTAACTAACTATCAATCGAGTGTATTGGCTAATTATGCTGGGCAAAAAGATCAGCTGATGCGGTCGGCATTAGCATCGTATTCACAATTGACTAACCTTCAGTCTAGCTTATCAGATCCAGAGGCGATAATAGCGGCAAGTGGGATCGCTGCACCTGATTTATCCGCTTATGAAGATCAATTTGCTGATTTAGCTGCAACACAAGCGGCATTGCAAGCTCAACTTGATCAAGTGATGGCAAATACTAGTGTGTTAGATGCGAGTGCTGCGATGACAAACAATATTGAGATGAGTGTTTGTGGCTTGGCGTTGCCACCTTTGCTTGATATGGACTTTTCTTTGCCTGATTTTAGTTTAGGCTTGCCCAGCATTAATTTAATGAAGCTTTCTGAGTTGGCTGATTTACTTAAAAAAATGCTAGCAAGCTTTTTAGGCTCTAGTGATGGGTCGGGACTGTTTTCAATTAATTTAGATTTTATTAATAATATTCTTAATAAAATTAGTGGCATTAAAAATACAATGTCTGACTGGGCCAATGGCATTGTTGATCAATTTATGGGACAGGCATCGGGTTTGTTTGATTTTGCTTTGCCTAACTTAAGCGATATGTTAAATGACTTAATGGATAAGTTGAACGGATTATGGAGTAAATTTTCACTATGTTCGACGATTTCTTCAGCGCTTGCTTCGCTTATATCAGCCGTGAGTGGTTTGGCAAATCAGTTTAAAGATGCACTTTCTATGGACAATATCATGGGGTCACTTGATCAACTTAAAAGCACGTTATCGAACTTGCTGGGTGGCAGTGGCAATAGTTTTTTACCTGATATTATTGGCCTTTATAATGATGCTTTAGCTAAGCTTGGTGAGTTAACTGATGCTTATCAGAGCTTAAAAAGCCTAGCATTAGATCAATATGCTGCTGGATTGGCTAAGTTACAAGGGTTAACGGATCAGGCATTAGCTGCTTATCAAAGTTTAAAAGATACATTAAATGGTTATATTCCAATTGTTCCTGCTATTGATATGGACAGTTTGATGGCCTATTTTCCCGGACTTGAGCAGTTGGTTAATGATATTAATGAAGCGATTGCTTGTTTAACATCCAGCTTTTCTTCGTTTGCGGCGAGTGCTGAGGAGGAGCAAATTGGTGTAGCCTCAGGGGCTCAGGTTAAGTGTGATAAGGGGTTGGCAGAGATGCCGTTGAATGTTATTCCCTTAGGTAAAGAGTATGGCCCAGGGAAATCGATGACGGTTATGCTTAATGTGATTCCGTATTTAAACATTCCAAGCTTTGGTGCCTGTATGTCATCGTCAAATCCACTAGCGATTGCAAACTTTGGGATTTTACCAACGACGTGTATGCCGATTGTTATGCCTTTTTTTCCAGTGGCTATGCTGACTCAAGCGATGAGCTTGCCGCTGGCGACAAATGAAAGCCAATGTTATTGTATTTTTAGTATGCTAACATCCACCCTAACAATTGCTGATCCTGGGCAAGATGAGATGAAGGTGACTTAAATGGCAAGCAGTATTATATCTTCTGTGATTAGTGATAAAGATGGTGTTGAGCTAAATGCACTGAAAGATGATAAAACCACGACACTTTCTTTGCAATCGGAACAGTCTTTATTGACAGCAGCAGCGGATGAAATTTTAGTTAAAGCGCAAAAAAATCAAGTATTATCTGTGCAAGACAGTAGTATTAGTATGGATGATAAGTCAATCCAGCTTTCAGTTGGTGATGCTACTTATATTAAAATAGAAGATGGAAAAATAGAGTTATCTTGCAATGGTAATAGTATTGAGTTAGGTTCTGATATAAAAATTAATGGGGCGAATATCACTGTATCTTCTCAAAATACAACGACGGTCAGTGCAACGCAAGAAGTGGCATTAAAAGCGATGACTGTGAGTGCCTCATAAAAAAAGGTAGTGAGATGTCATTTTTATTAGACCAAGACTTAGCGGTTACGCTAACCTGTTATGATGATACATTAACGAAAACCAATGATTTTATTGTTGGCAGTGCGTATATTAAAAGTTTTTTTTATAAAAAAACACGCTTTGGTGTTGAAGGTAAGTTTGTTTTTTATGAAAGTCACACTGATGATCAAGACGAGGTTGATGTTGAACAAACCTATTTACTAAATGCCTCTTTAATTAAAATTGAAGCAAGTGTAAATAATACCTTAAGCTTAAATAGTGATGAAGATACAGAAGAAAAATATACATTTTCTTGCTGTGGCTATAGCCAATTTATACCAGCTGTACGTTATTCTGTACGTTATGAAAATATAAAAAATAAAGAAATTACAATTGATTTTAAAGACCCGCTGACGGTTTTGGCCTGCCAATTTTCTTGTTTTGATCTTTTTGTTGATACAAGTTACCAGGACGTTTTTCAAAGCTACTTTGATTTATTAGATAAAGATAAAGCGTTTATTGACTTTACTATAGATGACTCAGTACAAAGCTTAACTGAAAAAAAATCGCTGATTACTGTGGGCTGTAGTTATTATGATAAAAATAAAAAAAATACCTTTTATGATTATTTAATTTATATATTAAAATATTATCAGCTTGAGTTGGTCTATGATGGAGCTGCAGCGTATACAGTGACTTCTCAGCGACAACCTCAGAATTATCAATGGAGCTTAACCGACTATTTCTCAATGTCTGATATCGAGTGTTATGCTTATAGCTCACCATCCTATGCTTCACGTTTGTGTCTGCCTTTTTTTAATGGCACAGCTGATCAAAGTAAAGAGCTAGCAGTTAAAGTTTTGCCACATTTGCATACTGATGTTGATAGTGCAACAGAGTTATTGAATCAGGCTGACCAGCAGCAACAAAGTGCTCTTTATCGGCTAGAGCTGGATTTAAAACATATCACTGGCTTGCATCAGGCATTAAATAAATCAGTTGATTTAACGATTCAAACGTCGACGGATGATAATGTTAAGGTCTATTCACCTGATATTTTAGTTGATAAAGAGTTAAAAATTTTGGAGCTCTCATGTGAGTTTAGTCAGGAAGTAGATCTTGCTAGAATAGGCTGGTTTAAACAAGAGATGGCCAAATCGAGTCATGCTTTTTTTAAGATGTGCTCGAGTGTTAAGCTAATTGACCAAACGACCCTATGCGTAGAGTATCCGGTAACAGCTATGATGGAGTACCCGATATACGGTCAGGGGGTGATTAAAGAGGCTGAGGCAAAAGATCAATATAAGTACACGATTGCTGATTTTGATAATGCGCTTAAAGCTGGTCGATTAGATTATCAAGTTGAGGTTCCATATAGCGTTGATGACAATAGCCAACCTTTAGTGATTACGGCATCACAAAGGAAGCAGTTCTATGATCAGTTTTTTTACCCCTATGCAAATCAAGCAACCGTAAATTTGGAATTTTATATGGAATCTGCCTTGATTGACAGTGCAGCATTGCACTCTGTTGATTCCTCTTTACTTAATCAAGATGAGCAAACGAACTTAATTAATATGGGCAATGATCGCTCTAGTTATATGAAATTGAGTAATAAAGATGAAAAAAATCAGTTAGAGTTGACTAATGCAAATAGTTCGATTAAGCAGTCAATTAAATTGACTGATGATGGCATGTCCTTTGTATTTACCAGCAGTGGTGATGAGGGAGAATAATGGATAAATATTTACCGGCAATTAATAATCTATTGACGATTCAAACGATTTTAATTGCATTGGCGATTATTATCGTACTTGTTGTTATCATTAAAAAATTAAAATTAAAGAAATATTTAGTTTATCTAAAAGATTTTTTTGATATTTATATTTGGAATACGCTTTCAATACGACTATTTAAACTAAAAATATATAATTTTTTGGTATTAAAAAAAGATTTAACTCGTCCTTATGTGTTAATTTCAAAGTTAGCTTATCAATCTGAAGATATTGTCTATGAACAAGGTAAGTTCAAAGTCATGGGGCACGCCCTATTGATTAACCTGGTGATTGATGAGCTTGCAACGGCTCCGGTGAAGCGATTAAAAATACTCCGTGTATTTTTAGCACGGCAAAAAGCTAAATTAAATCCAACAGTGGTATTAAGTTCAGAACTTGCTGAGCTGGATGAGAAAATGAGCTTGGTGTTTAGAAAGCACTTGCTTGAATTGATGGGGTGGGTGAAAAAAATCAAGTTTGTCGTTGTGACGAAACTGTCACAATTAATCTCGGCAGAAATTATTGATTTAAATAGTCAAAACCGTGTTTATACAGATGCGGCAGAGTTTGCCAAGATGTTTGATATGAGTTTGAATCAAGCATTAATGGTGATGACCACAGATAAATATATTCATTATGTTGATGTAGTTGGCACGATCTGTTGTTATCATACTAAGGTAGAGTCTCAGATCAAAAAAGTGAATGTCTATACGGTCAGTCATACCTTGTCGTTAAACTCAGTAATGCAACAAACACAGGTGCGTGACCGCTTACCGTGGTTGTCTTATTTGTTGATTTTTACCGGATTTTCTTTATTAACGACTGGAGCTGTGAGCTATAAAGAGCAGCTGTTGGTTGAAACGAAAAACCAGCCGGTTGAAGCGCCTTTTTATACTGTTATTTATCCGGATCACTTATTTATTAATATTGTTAAAAAAGAGATTGTTGAGCGTGTTCATCAGCAGTTACTAATCAATATTGCTAATAATAGTAATAATGCCTTGGGTGAGCTTTATTATCAGGTATATCGTGCAAATGGTGACGCTCAGGCTGAAGACTTTATTGAAAGCAATATCAGCTTAGTTGCTGAGGTGTTGTCGATGAAGCAGAGTGATTTACTGACGTATGTGCAAAGCAGCCCTTATAGCGCTTATGAGACGTATGAGTTTAGTGACCAAGTAAATCGCGTTGATGTTAGTATTATTAGCCATATTTTAAATAATCCAGCGATCAGCGTGAGTACATTTTTAACGAGCCAGCATAAGATTAGATTGTATTTAGCTGAGCAATTAGTTAATCACTTACAGCAAGATGTGTTGAATCAAAGTACGTTAGCTTATCGTATCAATTCAACTCGCTTAAACGAGCTTGCGGAAGTTATGAACATTAAAGTTGAAAACATCGATAAGAAGATGGATTTCTTTAGTCTAATTAAGCAGCTTAATGAAGTGAGTGAACACTATATTAAGACTCCGGTGTACTATCAAAATAATAATATTAATTTAGTGGTATTAAGAGCGCTAATTAATGATATTGCTGATTATTATAGTCAGCATTCAGTCAGTGTGATGAATTCAAGTTATAGTGGCCAAGGAGTGATGGTAAATAACCCATTTTTTGATCAACAGGCACAGGTCAGTGGTATTTATACTAAGGCGTATGTTGAGAGTGTTATTTTACCTGGGCTTGAAATTTACCAGGGTTTGCAGAAGAAGCTTGAAAAAATTATTGATTTATCAAGTTTAAATTTATTGATTGAAAAATCAAAAGAAAATTATTTACAAAGCTATATACAACAATATTATAACTTTTCTAGGGTTTTATTTTCTGCGCATATTGCTAATTCAGAAGGTTTAAAATTATACTTAAATAATATTGTGTCTTCAAATTCACTGATTTATAAAGGCCTAAAGCAGCTTAGCGAGAATACTCAGTTTAA
This sequence comes from Piscirickettsiaceae bacterium NZ-RLO1, assembly GCA_001644975.1. GTDB lineage: Bacteria > Pseudomonadota > Gammaproteobacteria > Piscirickettsiales > Piscirickettsiaceae > Piscirickettsia. The sequence continues at coordinate 4,399 of LVCQ01000039.1, read as the reverse complement.
AAATAGTACATTTAAGTTGATTAATGATAAGTTTTCATTTTTAAATAAACTATATGATAATTACGATACGAGTGATTTTGTCACGTATTTAAGCAGTATTTATAATACGGTTTATGGTGGTTATGGTATTGACTCTGCATCACAAAATCAGCGTTTGGTAAAACTTGTGTATGATTACTATGGTAATAGCGAGGAGAGCACACTTAGTAAAGTTAAAAACTGGTTGCCTGAGACAGTGAGTCCTGTGATTCGTAATAGCTTTGCTATGGTCTTTAACCAAATCGTTAATGTTGGCTTGATGGGTGTAAAGCGCCATATACAGCAGGTATGGCAGACGCAATTACTTCCTGCAATCGGTAAAATAGATCAGTACTATCCATTTAATATGAGTTCGAAACAAATAATTAATACGGCCGTATTAGAGCAAAGTTTAAATCCAAGTGCCGGGTATTTTTGGCAAGTGTTTAATCAGTGGTTAAAGCCTTTTCTGGTGTATACCCCCAATGGCTGGATTAATAATCAGTCGGTTGTTAATCAAGCATTGCTCTCTGCAACTCAGCTTGCTGATATTAATCGTATGAGTCACATCAGCCAACAGTTTTGGCATCAAGATGGTCAACCACAAGCACTGCAGCTAAGTGTATCGCCCAGAATGATGATGAATACACGTCTAGCAGATGATGACTTTGTTAATATGAGTTTTTTAAAAATAGGTGATCATACAGTGATTGGCGTTAATGTCTCGGGCATTAATCAACCAATTGCTTATCAATGGTGGAAAGACCAAAGTTGTACTGTGGGCTATCAGACTTCATCAGGAAACAGCATTAATATTTTAAGTAACCATCAGCCTTTGTGTTTATTTGCTTTATTGGCGGGGGCTAAAGTGAATCATCAGCGCTATCAATGGCAAGACACCCAATCGAAGGTTAATGTCGTTTATCAATTGAAAGACTTGAGTTTTTCTTAATTATGAACAGTAGTACAAAAAGTTTAAAACGAGAAATTGCCTTTAATATAGATAAAGTGTATCAGCAGTTTTATCAATATACGGCACGATTGAAGAAAAATCGCTTAATTGATTTATATCATAGTTTGTTTTGTACACTGCCTTCCTCTGCGTTGGTGAAGTTAAATTACTTAGAAAGTAGCAATAATGGTGCTATTCGTTCGATTAATAAAGGACAGGGATTGATGGTCTCAGCGATGGATGAGACATATGAAGCGATGAATATATTTGAGTCACCACTCTATGATTTGGCTGAGGTCAATTACTCATTTAATAATGAGAAAATTATTATTTCTCTAGAATTTAATCAGGATCTGACGGTTAATGCTGAATCACGTTTTCGTTTTTATTTACAGCACGAAGAGGCAGCAGAGACGGTTGCAGCATTTAGCTTTTTGAAAACCAATGTTTGTGGCTCACAAGTGATTATTAATCAGGATCTTGAATTCAAAGCCTATCTTGATTGTCAGAATATTGATAGCTTAGTCTGTCGTAATCAATTATTAAGGCAGATGGTGCATTCACCAGAGCATTTTTGTTTTTTTGATTTAATGATCAATGTGGCGACTCCGTATTCAGCACGTCAGCTTGATTTTTATATCGAGTTGAATTCATATGACTGTGTTGGAGAGGTCGTACAGCACTTAGAGTGGAATGCACTTACTTTATTCGGAGTATACCCACGCCATGCAAATCGTATTTACTTAAATAATGATATAGATTGCTATCCATTACTATTTGATGATGATCATAGTGACTTTTTTAAGCTATTGCGGATCCATCATCAAGATAGTGATATTTATCCACGGTATTTATTCCATGATTATTCAGCATTGAATTATACGCTTCATTATGAAAGTTTTTCAAAGCCAATGTTAGAACTTCATTACACAGGCGTGGATGATAAAGCAGCTGAACCAAGTTTTATCGATATCGAGTGTTTGTGTTTTACTGATCTGCTGATAGAAGAGATTGAACAGGTTGCTGATGTGGAAGAGAAGGCTATTTTTCTGCCAGTAACCACTCAACCGGCAAAAGTTATGAATTATGATGATCGCCAGGTGATCGTTGAGCGCTTTATGGCCATTAATTTTGGCAATGTAACCGATCTAAACTCAATTCAGGTATTTTTTGATTTACTAGTTGAAAAAGATAGCTTATTTTTTGCCCTCAGAAAACGCATGATTCGTACTGAGGTGGCACGTATTTCCGATACCTTTGTTATTTGCTTACATGTTCTTATTGGTGATGTACTTGATGAGCGTTTATTTACTTATCTGTGTAAAGTATTACAACGGTTTATTAATTATAATTTTACTAATATGTTGAATTATCGTGTCGTTTATAAAGCACTCAAATAATTTAAGCCTTTTGGTGAACCGCTTGGTAAGCCAAGGGGTACCTTATGCGCAAATTTATTTTAGTTCAAAAATTGGCCGGCACTCGCCACGGGGCTATATTGATGCGGTATCAATAAATGGTCAAGCGGCTGAAATTAAGGTGCATGATGGCCTGCTGACTGTCCAGTCAAAATTTGATGAGCGGTCGATTGATGGTATTTTATATGATGACAAAACAGAAGAAAGTCTTTTTATTCAAACAATTGCTGATCAGCTATTAAAATTTGAACTCGATACGTTGTTACAAGAACATTCAGGTATTGAGGCCATGCTTGTTAAGGGTAGGCTATTGCCGAGCATCGAGTCGTTAAATTGCCATAGTTTAGCGATGATGCGAAGGTTATTTTCACTAGCGTTTGGGAACTTACAGTTTGATATCTCTTCAAGATCGATCAAAAAATCATCGACTAAGAAGATATTTCGTCTCGTTGAGGACCAATTATCAGGGTATATCACACTCGGACGTTTTGCTGAATACCCTATGAAAGTAATAGAAATTAATATGTATGCGACAGTGGTAGACTGTCAGTTAAAATTGGACTGTCTGGAGCGTATTTTATCGTGCTATCGTGATAAGTTTGCCAACTATCAAGTGATTGCATACAGTGTTCATTCATTAGCCGGACAGTATACAGCCCCAGCACAGCCTAAAATACTAGCACGATCAAAACTAGATTATAAACGAGTGAAAGTCTATGAAAAAACTATTAACTAACTTATTAGCGCGCTGGAATATAGTCAGTTTATTTGCTTTATTGACCTTGATAAGTGGTTGCTCAATGCTTGGGTTAGGTGGTGACCCAGAGTTAACTATTAAGGTGACAACCCATCAGTATACGAATAATGGCAGCAATTTTTATTTGCTGGTTGCTCAAGACGATAATAAAAGCTACATCAGTCATAGTTATTATAGCTTGTATAGTCAGTTTAATAGTAGCCAGTATCAGCATTATTTTATTACACCTAAATACGAGTCAAGCTATAGCTTTAGTTATCCGCTGGATAAGAAAAAGGCAACATCACTGTATTTTTTATTAAATAGCGATAGCCGTCAATGGAAATTGAGAGTTAAGCCAGGGGTGAAAAAGGTTATTGTGGATGTTAGCAGTGATAGAGTCACCATGGATTAATAATCAATTTAATCAAAATTAACGCTAATAAAGCGAGGTCAGGTATGGAGTCAGCAATATTTAAAGTTTCTTGTTTTCTAGTGATCGTAAAAAAATACAAGCAAAGCAAAGTTAAGCAGGCAGAATATAGAAAAACTATTATCGATAAAATTAAATCGATTAATTTATTTTTGGGAAAAAGCTATGGTGGTGATATTGCTTATTTAATTACATTTGCGTTAACTGTTTATGTTGATGAATTTATTAATTTAAAAGTAGGTCATGCTGAAGGAGAGTCTTGGGAGTTGGTACAGCGTGAAATATTTGATGTAGATACAGGGGGAAACTACTTTTATAAGGCGTTGAACCATATTGTAGATAATAAATATTATCCTAAAATCGTCTATCAGATCTATTATTTTATTTTAAAAGATGGCTTTATGGGCGAGATGGTAAATTATAATAATAATATTGCTCGTGATTATTTAATCCAGCTGGAAGCAAAATGTGCCCAACGCTTAAAGTTAGGACTAGACAATACAGATAAAACGTTATTATTTAATGAGCAAGCAGCTCTTGTAAATCAAAAAGTTACTAAAAAACGTTGGTTTTATTTACTGGCAAAGAAAAGATATATTGTTGTTACGATAATTTTATTATATATAATATCGTGTTTAATTATTTATTTGCTGTAATTTAATTTAGTCTAGATATCTAAATTTAGATATCTATTGTTATAATGCTCCCGAGTTTTCAGACAGAATAGTTTAACGATTTATTCCTGAAAGGTTAAAATGATGCTTAACATTTTAGGAGCTATGATATGAGTCAAAAAAGAAAGAAGCCAAGCGCTGAATTTAAAACTAAAGTTGTCTTAGAGA
>LVCQ01000038.1 GCA_001644975.1 Piscirickettsiaceae bacterium NZ-RLO1 | reverse complement strand
ATTTTCTCCATGGTGTCATATTTATTGATTGTTTAGTTGCGCTGCGATAAAAACCCGATCTTAATTTAAATTTTCTGTATATTATTAATTGTGATTAATAAAATTAAATAAAGTATATTAATTTTATTAAATTTAGTGTAAATTTTTTTTGATATTTAAAATAAAAAATAATATAACTTGATTTATATAAAAATAATGTAGGTTGAATATTATTTTTATTATTAAGAGATAATAAGGACTAAACAATGATTTTACAGCGTTACATTGACCGTGGTTATTTAACTACTACAAAAGCTGAACAACTAGAACTAGACCCATTTCAATCAAATATTTTAAATTCAGAGACGATGTCTCAGTTAATTTTTGCTAATTTTATTAGTGTTGATGAGGTTCTGCAGCTTAGTTTAAGGGAACAGTCAAACTTAAAATTGCACTCGATATGTAGACTAATTACCAATGGTTTAATTACTATTAAAGATGCTTTGGCATTTGCTGCAAAGCAACGGATGATTTTAGGGTCAGAGAAAATATGTGACTTAATTATTGCTGAAAAAATGACTGTTGATCAGGTTTTGCAGCTTACATTAGAACAGCGAATAACACTTGAATCACAAGCAATTTATGAATTAATTAGTGAAGGTAAGCTCATGGCTAATCAGGCTTTAAAGCTTGATGAGAGTGAGCGGAGAGTCTTAGAATCAAATTCAATCTATCAGCTAATTCATAAAGAATTTGTTACCGTTGACCAAGCTCTGAGTTTTAGCTTAAGACAGCGAGTTCTTTTAGAGTCAAGGGAAGTTTTTCAGCTAATCATTGATAGTCTCACAAATAGTGTGATTACTAATGATGAAGTTTTTCCTCTTACCTTAAATCGAGAGCAGATTTTAAGTTCGGAGAGAATTCGTAGTTTAATTATTGCTAACAAGATTACGATTAGACAGGCTTTGCAGCTTGATATTAGCCAACAAACAATTTTAGATGCAGAAGCAATTTATACGTTAGTTAGTGCAGATAAAATTGATATTGATAACGCTTTAGATTTAACTCCTGAGGAACAAAGGATTCTAAAGTTAGAAGGAGTTCACCATCTAATTATGATGGATAGGATTACAGTGAGAGATGCGCTGGAATTTACTCCTCATGAGCAAGAAATATTGCAGTTTCCAACAATTAATATGTTAATAAGTAATGGTATTTTAGATGTAAATTTAGCTTTAATGCTTAACGAAGAAGAGTTGCAGTTTTTTGAGTTCATTGATGACGATACAATAGAAAGGATGCTTAATGGAGATTTAAACCTTGATAATATTTTTGCGGGAGATGAGGAGGGAGAGCAAGTTAATGATTTAAATGGAGCACAAAGCACACATACAGCCAGTGTGCATAGGTCAATATCAGAATCAGCACAGAAATTAATGGCGCTTTATGGAGGCGATTTAACTGATCAAGTACTTGTTGCAACCTTTAAAGATATAAAAGCTTATCTTGATGCTCTTGACGAGGATAGTAAAACGACAGCGGCAAAATCAGCTTTCAGGCGTTTAACCGCAGAGAATGACTCTTTCATTGATCCAGTATCAAATGTTTCGACGAAGCAAATGTTAGCTTTGGCATGGATTGCAATTCATGATAAAAGCAAATGCTTGGGAACGCTTGAAGATGCTCAAATGCTGTTTTTCGATGGTTTGTTTGAAATACAAAGAGGGTATAATCTTTCTCCTGCTGGGGTAGATTTAGGTGGTAGAGATAATCCTATTTGTGCTGCTGGAACTTTTAATAAGCTTATTGAGAAGCTACAAGGCGTGCACCCCAGCTGTAAAGTGCTATTTATCAGCAGAGAACTTGCGAGCTTGAAATTAAAGAGGGTAGTAGTAGAAGAGTCTGCTGACTATTTGAATAACATACCGCTGGAAACAACAAAAGATTTAAATGGTTTTAATGATCTTCTGGGGCAGATAAACGAAGATGGCCTTCGGGCAGTTCACGGGTGTCAGACAGTTTATGATTATATTAAAGACAAAGTTTCTGAACGCATGTTTGAGGAATTTAGCCCTTTGTATCGAGATAAAGATGATCCTAATTTTGCAGAAATGGTAGATGGTGGAGAATGGGCAGAATTACCACAGGTGGAGATCCAGCACAGGCTTAGTGTACTGCCAGCCTATCAAGACTATTGCTCACGTCATATTTTAGTGAGTCCAACATTGTTATTTCAGCAGATGGCAGATCGAGTTTTATGGGAAAATCGCAATGATTCGGCGGAGCATCGTCAGGCGTTTGATGCTAAGTTTGGGGTGCTATTGGCTAAGGACCATGGATTTGATATGACCTAGCTTGGTTGATAGATTGCGCTGGATTTTTTCCTGAAAACTATATTGTGTATTGCTAATCTAGCAATAATATTTAAAATAAGACTGTTGATGCGACGATATCTAGCGTGCTTAATATATGGAATGTTTTTAAGTTGATTAAGCACGTTTTTAGGAGTATCTGTTTTTGTAATGTGAGTTGCCTGTAGAGGGTGTTCCATCATTCATCTTCTGATAGTGAATTGTTATAGCCTTGGGGCTAAGCAGTTCAATCCTAGGTTATTATCCATAACTATTCCTTTTAGAATTTCAATAATCGATCGTGTAAAACAATTGTAAACATAACGGTTATTCATAGATACTATGATAATAAGTTTTATTTTTAATGATAATAAAGGTAATTTTTTAATTTAAAAATATTTAAATGTTTATTTAAAACAATAAGTTATTTTTCAGGTGGGGAATTTTTATGCCGATAATCAAGCCTATTAAATTGAATCATGGTGATGTTGTAGGTCAGGGTGAAGATGTTATCTTAACTACGGGGGGTGCTGGTAATTATGGGGATAATTTAACTTCTCATCCGCTGCGAGCCAAGGAGTGCAAAGCACGGGGTGAGTAGGCCGAGGTAGGTGAGGATTTTTAGCAGAGCGGAGTTGCGGAAGAGCGTAAGGTCTGTAGCAAGCGTAACGAGTGTCTAAAAATCTTTACGAGCCGTAGCGCCATTTGAGAGCAGGGTATGTAGTGGCCGATTCAAGGCACGTAATGCCCTGTGACGAGGGCAGCCGAGGGTTTATAGTCGTCGCGTTTTGCTCGGCGATTTTGCATCATTGGATGTGCAAAATACCTACCGAGGTAGCGACGCTTACGTTGCATTGATTGCTCGTTCGGGATTAGGTGTGGGCTTATTTCATGCAACTTTAGATAAGAAGAAGAGCCTTAATGGTTGGTTAAGGAAAATAAAAGAGATATTAGGCGCTGAAATAATATTTTCCATTATCTATTTTTGTGATTTACCGCCAGACTATGAGAGGAGTTTTAAAAGTAGGTGTAACTCATTCGGTATTAAAGCAAATGTTGGTTTGCAGAAGGGAGCTAATTCTTTATTGAGTGGGCCGATTGGTATTGATAATGGCCCTAAATTGATGGTCGGTGAAGCTGCTGTGCGCAAGAAGGTTGAAACTAAGCAAGCTTCATCTGCTGGTGTGGCACCCCCTGGTGCTTCTATAGGAGGTATTGGATTTGAAAAAGTGGATTATTATAGCGCGGTTGTAGGAAATAAGACATCTTCCGAAGTGCTTGTGGGGTTACTTGAAGAATTGGTGCAAGAAACAATTGAAGAGCTAGAAGAAAAGATAAAAAATGGTTATTTTTATGAAGATAAGGAGGGAAGGCAAACTAGTATAGGTGAATTGTGTGCCCTTCGGCTTATGTTAAAGGGTGAGGATGAAGGTGCTGCAGGCCCTTTAAGTCAGCAGCCACTTGGATTTATCAAGGCTAAAATTAGACAGCATTGCGCTGATAGCTTAACGCGTCAGAGTACAGCTAGCATTGCTGGTTTGTTGCATAAAGTGTATATGCTTTTTGATTATTTTTTAGAGCCAGTGGAGGAAAGCACTACTACTCTAGGAGCTGAGGGTGGCTGCGGTGATGATTGGGTTACATTGAGTGATGAAGAGTCAGATGGTGATGATGAATGGAGTCTGGTAGAGGGAAGTGATTGTGATTTAGGAGCTGGTGCTGGTAATCATTCTTCGACATTATTTCAACAGCAGTATAGTGAAGACCCACAACGTGATGATAAGAGTGCTAGTCACGATTTTTATTAGGCCAGAAAATGTTATTTAACTTGAATTATATCTTTGTTTTTAAAATAAAGCTCTAAAATGAGCTTTATTGTTGCATTTTTTTGTTGGAATTTAAATTTTTAATTGATTACACATTGTGGTTATTGGCTTTAAATATGAACATGTTTTGTATGCCTAGGAGAAGTTTATGCCTATTGTTATATCTATTTAAGAAGAGTAGGAAGAAGTGTCTAGTCACCATGAAAGTATCATGTTGTCTGATAGTATCATTACGAATCTTAATGAGCGTGATTTCTCTTGCAGAGGAAAATCTCCTCTGGGGTGGTTAATGCAGGACTTGAAAAACTACTGAAATTTTGGAAATAATAGTTTCTCACCAATCTGAGGTGTTTCAGGATTAGGGCCGCTTACGAAAGCAAATAATTGGCTTAGAAAATTAGACAAAATTTCTCGCATGTTAGAGTCTCATTCACAAGACATGACCCTAGGGGCAGTTCGAAGATTATTTACCTCAGGCCCGAGTCAGGAATTAAACCCTCCTTTAGAGTCGGTGCGAAGATTATTTGCCTCAGGTCCGAGTCAGGAGCCAAACCCTCCTTTAGAATCGGTACGAAGGTTATTCGCCTCAGATCCAAATCAAGGATTAGATCTCCATATAGAGTTTGTTCAAGAGTTATTTAGATTAGAGTCGTTAGTAACTCCTCGGGAAGATCATTATGGCCACAGTCCCTTCTCAAGATTATTTGGACAAACAGCCTCTCGTAGAGTCGTTACCTTACTCAGCGGATTAGTACAAGATGCGATTACTGAATTAAAAATGAAAATCAATAACGGTGGTTATTTTGATTTTGGTGATCAGGAGGGAAGAAAAAAAAGTATAAAAGAATTAGAGTATCTCCAAAGTATTTTAAATGGACGGGGTGAAGAAGCTGCTAGTGGGCCGTTATATAATAAACCAGTTGAGTTGATCGAATCAGTAGTCCAGGGTTATTGTGCGAATAAGCTTGGACGTAAACAGACGACAACGATTGCTAAGCTTCTTCAAAAATTAACCGAAGTTTTTGATGAGGAAAAAGCTATTCAGTTTGCAGACGACTCCTTCTTGCAGGTTGAGGGGGATGGTGAATGGACGCAGGTAGATATGACTGGTGACGCAGAATCCATTGCTGCAGGTTGGACCACTATGGGGCAAAGTGGTGTGGGTGTTGTTGGTGGTGATTCTTCTTTATTATTTCAGCAGCAACATAATCAATCTCAGCAGCATAGTGGTGATAATTGGGAGTATAGTTTTGATTAGATAACTTAAGATTAATTATTGATTTATATATTTAATTAAAAAGCCCACTAAAATGGGCTTTTGTTATATTTTTAGTTGACTATTATAGTTTATTTTCCAGTTCACACGGTCGTAAAATTAAGCCGGTCCAATCACCGATAGGTACATTGAGGTTTGGGAAAACAATGCGCTCATCATCATTTTTTACTAGGTACTTATCCGCTTTATCGGAGCTTATAGTTGCACCTGGTGGTAATAAACTGAAGTTTTCTATGTCTTTGCCTAAATGTAGTTTAAAATTATCTGAGGTTTTAATCAGCGCATGGTGGACAGTAAAAGCATTGAGTGCGTCTAAGTTTGGTGCTTGATTAAGCTTCCCTGCATTGATGAGTGCGGTTAAATTATTTTTTAAGCGAGTGAGTTTACTCGGGTCATTTTGACCAAATGGGCGGACTTTACCCAGTTCTAAAGTAAAACCATGGGCGTTAAAATGGTTTGAGGTATGAAAACTAAAGGTCGTAGTCGGCGTGTGTGAGAGTAGTAAGGTGTGAATGTCAGAGTCGAGCAAAAAAGCAATTTGTTCTTTACTATAAGATTGTTGCGTGCCTAAGTAAGGATAGATGGCAAATTTTTCAAAATGTGAAGGTCTGATGGCAGTGTGTAAGTCATAATGCAGGCGTGCAGTATGAGTATTTTGATAAAAATTTTGCACATGTTTTTCTAGACGCTGTGCCCGGGTTTTTTCATAACAGTCGTTAATATTTTTATAAGCACCACAGAATAAACGATTAAGGTTGTGCTCGATAAAGCGCTGTTCCGCTTGCATGGCTAAAGGGTTACCTAAAATAAATAAGGTGCGTGTTTGTGCGGTTAACTTTTCGCTGAGTAACTCTTTAACTAAAGTATTACACAGTTCGATCGGGGCCGTTTCATTGCCATGAATACCAGAAGAGAGAATGAGGTCATATTTATCTTGGGCTTTTGTGTTATTTAGTGGCTCGAAGGCAAGAATGCCATTATCAATAAGGGTGACTTGTGTTTGGTTATTAAGTGTGATGGATGCTGCGGGAAAATCATTGTGAATGTGCTCGAGCGTTGTGGTAATAAAGTCTTGTGTATTTAGTAACTGCTGAAGCGGTTCCATAGAAACTCCTTTATGTTCTAATAGTAATAGGGCTTTAGTGTTGATGATCTAAACATTGGATTTTAAAATTGCAGCGTAAGCTTAACGGCTACAGCTTAAGTTGTCGATGAGGCGTATATTGCCTAAATAAGCAGCGGTTAATAAGGTCAGTTGTTTGTCTGTAGCGGTTGGAATTTTAAGTTTAGGAGTTAATACTCGAAAATATTCGCTTTTAAAACCTGCTTGATTCAGTGTTTGTTCTGATTGCTGCTCTATTTGCTGAATACTAACACCTTCTTTAAGAGCATGCACCGCTTGTGTGAGTGTTTGATAGATAATCGGTGCGATTTCTTTTTGTTGTTGATTAAGAAGGGTGTTGCGTGAGCTCATGGCCAGGCCACTTTTCTCGCGCACTGTAGGCACGCCGATCACTTGAGTGTAAAGGTTAAGGTCTTCGGCCATATTACGCACTAGGGTCAGTTGATCGTAGTCTTTTTCACCTAAAAAAGCCTGGTCGGCTTGAATAATGCTAAACATCTTGGTTAAGGCTGTGAGAACGCCAGTAAAGTGGCCTAAGCGACAGTCAGATTCGAGGTGATGTGTATCTGGGGCAATATTGGGGTGGACCTGTGTAATATTATCAAAGCCGTGTGGGTACACTTCTTGCTCACTGGGCATGAATACGGCATCGACATGTGTGTTTTCTAAGAGTGCAAGATCAGCTTCTGGTGTTTTTGGGTAATTTAGGTAGTCATTCCAGTCATTAAATTGCATCGGGTTAGTGAAGATGTAGACCAGTGTCTTGTCCATCGTGGTTTGACTATGGTGCACTAAGCTCATATGGCCTTGATGTAAACAGCCCATGGTTGGAATCAGGCCAACTGAGAGACCTTGCTTTTGCCAGGATCGAACTAACTTGTTGATTTCTATGTTTGTCGTGGTAATTCGCATATATTAATTGACCTATTTTTGCCAAGATTTTGATTGCTAGATATATAACATAAAGGTTCAAATTTAAATGGCAATTAATTTTTATTTGTTGTAAATCAGTTTATTTTTTGTTTTATTGACAGAGTATCGCTGTTTTTGACTAAAATACGCTCATGAACAGAAAATATTATAACGGCTTAGCCGTCAGTATACTTGCTCTGTCAGCACTAATTGTGCAGCCATTATTTGCTGCCAGTGCACAGATGCAGATTCATGCGCGGGTCATTCATGCGGAAGATGCAAATGCGCTGCTACAGCAACCAATCGTGGCACAGGCACTGCGATCTGGTCAAGCGAACTTGCAGCAGACGCAGCTGTTGCCATCAAAAGTAGCGGTGAAAGTGAATATTCGCCCAGGAGCTGAAAGAGGTGTGCGTCAGGTGATTTTGATTAATCATTAATCTTTGATCGCCTTTTGCCTTGATTTAGAGGGGTGGTTTTACATTCATCCTGGTATTTTGTATACTGAAATGGAATTAACGCTTTGAAATTAAAGCTTAATCTCCTGTGCTTGAGTACTGAATCTTTATTCTTTTATGTCATGTGAGTGTGCTGTTTATCCAGCTCAATTCAATCTGGTTAGGTTTAGAGTATTTAGGTGATTTAAGAGCGCATATGAGATTGATTCATGTATGAGGTAAGGGAGAGAAGGTAACGGGTTAAAGTTATCAATATAATAACAATATCAATGTGATAGGAGAGGCTGGTTAATGTCATTAAATCAAGTAAACGTATTGGAAGCTTGTAAAAGTGCAAGTGCACTATGGAAAAATTATTTTAATAATCAAGATTCTAGCGGCTGTGCTCAGCAATACAGTGAAGGGGCGACAATGCTCGCTAAACCGTTTGGGGTGTTTGAGGGCAGAGAGCAAATCCAACTATTTTGGCAAGGAATTATTGATCAGGGCTTTAATAATGTTAAGTATCATGACACGGAGTGGCTTAAAGAAGGTGAAGATGGTTATTTATTAACATCAAAATGGAGTATGAATAAAGCACATGGCTTAATTCATAAAGAGCACTGGCGTATTCAGGCTGATGGTGTCGCTCTTTTAGAGTATGACGAATTTGAGGTGCTATAAAATTTCTTGCCTTTCGTAAATTTATTTAGATAGAAATGTTTTTTATATTGCCCGCTTAGCGGGTTTATTTTAATCGTTGTGTTTTTTAAGTTAAGCCACTGCATATAAATTACATGCGTATCGAGATGTATCGAGGTGACTGCATTCTTTTTTAATATTTATTAACAATTTATTTTATATTTATATTTGTGTTTTTATTTGTAAATATTTTTACATGGATTTTATTTATGTAATTTAATATTTTTTGTTCATTTTATTTGTGTGTTACTCTAAGAGTGTAGGTTGTGGTGAAGTTAAATAATCATTTATTTCGGCTTTAATTTATAGGGTGTGCTGTGTCGCTTGCAAGGTTAAAAGTTAAAGTATTTCACTTGTTAGGTGAAGTTTATTGCTGTGAGGACTTGGCGACTTATCATGCGGCCTCTATTAAGCAGTTAATGGACCGAATGCGTGATATTCAAGCAGTAAGAGAGCTGCCCAACATTTTGCTTAGTTTGAAAAACAACCTTAGGGCAAGTGCTGGCGTTTATGGCTATTTTTTTTCTCAATCATATAGGCTATTTGTTCAACAAGCAGATGAATGCTTGGCTGCTTGCCAAGCGTATGTTGTCCAAACTAGGAGTCGGCAAGTTTCATATGCTGAAGCGGAACAAAACATAAGTATTACTATCTTGGAAGGCATCAGGGGTGCTATTGTAAATCAGCTTGTTGGAGACGGATTTGAGTTAGGCTATGGAGGTAGTCGGTATGCTATTAGACAAGGTGCGTCTTTCATTCAAGTGCCAAAAAGAATTGCTGATATTATGAAGATTATTGAGGGAAATAGCCGCACTCCAGATGAAAAATTAAATGAAATAAAGGCAATAAAACTAGCGGCGCTGAGCTACCACTCTAGCCTTTTATTATTTTTTGGCAGAACTCAATCTTCAACAAATCAATTTATTGCTAATTTGAGTTGTGATTAAGATATAAGTTATGGTTGCAATGTAGTTGCTTTAAAAAATGGGAATATTTTATTGTAATCGCTTGCTTTAATGCTCTGTTTTTTAAGCAGATGTTTTTTAGTGTGTATTGTCTTAATGCACTTTCATGGACTCATTCTTTTAAATAGCCATTGCTATCTGTCTTAAAGTGTGGTTTAAAATTCAAAATGATTTACTTTTATGATTGCATTTAGGATGTAAAAATGAATTGGTTAAGCATTCTTGATTATTTAGATAACCACGCGTTAGCACTGGCGAGAACATTAGTGATTGCTATTGTTGGTTTTTTTATCGCACGTTGGGTAAAAAAACGTTTGTATCATTTTTTAGAGCAACATGCGGCTAATCGCACTATCCAGTTATATGCAGTGAATATTGCTTATACTTTTATTTTGATAATTTTAGTGGTCATATTATTAGGCCAGTTAGGGGTATCGACAACATCTTTGATTGCTTTGTTAGGTGCGAGTGGTATTACTATTGGACTGGCGCTAAAAGATTCATTTAGTAATATTGCTAGTGGTTTTATGATTATTATTTTGAAGCCTTTTAAAATTGGAGACCTTGTTGAAATTTCAGGGAAAATAGGAACAATTGATCAGATTAATTTAATTACAACACGATTAAAAACAGCAAATAATGAAGGAATTTATATTCCAAATGCTAAAATTTTTAATGATAAAATAATTAATAAAACATTTAAAGAGACGCGGCGTATTGATTTAAGTATTTCTATAAGCTACAGCTCTGATCTGCTTCAAGCTAAAGCAATTCTCAATGAATTAATTAGAGAAGATGAGCGCATACTCACTGTGCCAATGCCAACCATTGCAGTAAAAGAACTTGCCGATAGTGCGGTGGTTATTGCGGTGCGCCCGTGGGTGAATAACTCAGACTATGGTAAAGTGCGGTTTAGCTTGCTTGAGAATATTAAAACACGCTTTGATCAACATGGCATTGTGATTCCCTACCCACAAATGGAAGTGATATTACATCGTAATAATCAACAGGGTAATAAAACAAACTAAAGTAATCTATCGTCATAATTTTGCTTGATAAGTGCGCTGGATGGAAGGCAGTGCTTTTCTGCTTTTTTAGATAGTGGTAGTATTACGCAAATCTTGGGAGGTTCTTATGAATGATACTGCCCGTTATCAGGCTGGGCGGCGTGCGACTTTGATTGGCGCAGGATTGAACTTTTGTTTGGCGGTACTTAAGATCGTTGTGGGGCTATTTGGTCGTTCGCATGCTTTGGTGGCCGATGGCATACATTCTTTTTCTGATTTGATCTGTGACTTTTTCGTATTGATGGCTGCACGCTATGGTATGAGTGCGCCGGACCAAGATCACCCCTATGGCCATGGCCGGATTGAAACTGTGGCAACTGTCGTTTTAAGTATTTTTCTAATTACTTTGGGTGCAGGGATTGGGGTTGATGCTTGTTATTCTTTAATACGAGGAAGTGATGTTCGCCCAGACTCTTATACGCTGATTGTTGCTGTTATCTCGATTGTAGTGAATGAAGGCTTATTTCGTTATACCTTAAAAATTGCTGATCAGATTAACTCAGATTTGCTGCGGGCGAATGCTTGGCATAGTCGTGGAGATTCGCTGTCATCATTGATCGTGTTAGCAGGGATCGTTGGCAGCTTATTAGGTTGGTCGTTTTTAGATGCAGTTGCGGCTATCATCGTTGCATTGATGATTATTAAAATGGGCATGACCTGGGGGTGGCGGGCTTTAAAAGAGCTTGTTGATACGGCATTGCCAGAAGATCAGGTCGCTGATATTGCGAATGCTATTCGTGCGATTCCGCATGTATTAGCCGTGCATGATTTGCGCACACGTAAGATGGCAGGCTATGTCTTGCTTGATGTGCATATTTTGATTCATCCATATATTAGCGCGTCAGAAGGCCATTTTATTGCTGAGCAGGTGCGTGCAGGGTTGATGCAGCAATTTACCTCTATTCGTGATATTACTGTGCATGTTGACGTTGAAGAGCATGCTCATGATTTAAATATTGTAAAATTATTAAGCCGGGATCAAATTAATCATGACTTAATGCCCGTATGGCAAACTATTTTAGGGGTTCAACAGCCTGTTGAGTTTATGTTGCATTATTTGCAGGAGAAGGTCATTATTGACCTGTATTTGCCAAATAAGGTGATAAAGGGGGCTGACGCAATCATTGCGCAGTTACAAAACAGTGTCTCAAATTATCCAGATGTGGAAAAGTTGCGTGCTTTTTTAAAAGTAAAAGCATGAGCTTGTGTTATTTATTTGTTACTTAACTTAGCAAACTTAAAGGTAGGAGTGAACCAGCATGTCGTTAGAAGCGGTGTTAGCCACAATTAAAGATCATGGGGTAAAATTTGTTGATCTACGTTTTACTGATACGTTAGGCAAAGAGCAACACCTGTCTATTCCTGCAAGTGCAGTGGATGAAGAGTTGTTTGAAGTAGGTAAAATGTTTGATGGTTCCTCTATTGCTGGCTGGAAAGGGATTGATGAATCTGACATGATTTTAATGCCAGATTCATCGACGGCGGTGCTTGATCCGTTTTGTAGTGAGCCAACGCTTAATATTCGTTGTGATATTGTTGAGCCTACTTTGATGTCTGGATATGAGCGTGATCCACGCTCGATTGCTAAACGCGCGGAATCTTATTTGCAGTCGACGGGTATTGCCGATCAGTGTTTATTTGGCCCTGAGCCTGAGTTTTTTTTATTAGATGATGTGCGCTGGGGTATTGATATGCATGGCGCTCACTACTCAATTGACTCAGAAGAAGCTGCTTGGAATTCGGCTAAACGCTCTGAAAAGGGTAATATTGGCCATCGCCCGCGTGTGAAAGGTGGCTATTTTCCTGTGCCGCCCGTAGATTCATCACATGATATTCGTTCAGCAATGTGTCAAGTGATGGAAAAAATGGGTTTGACTATAGAGGCGCATCACCATGAAGTGGCTACGGCGAACCAAAATGAAATTGCTACCGGTTGCAATACTTTGGTATTAAAAGCAGATGAGATGCAGATTTTAAAATATGTTGTCCATAATGTTGCTCATGAATATGGTCAAACAGCGACTTTTATGCCGAAGCCGATTGTTGGTGATAATGGTAGTGGCATGCATTGCCATCAGTCCTTAAGTAAAAATGGTCAAAATATCTTTGCTGGTAATCAGTATGGTGGCTTGTCTGAGGAAGCGTTGTTTTATGTCGGTGGCATCATTAAACATGCTAAAGCGCTGAATGCGTTTACTAATGCAAGTACAAATAGTTATAAGCGCTTGGTGCCTGGCTTTGAAGCGCCGGTGTTATTAGCTTATTCTGCGCGCAATCGTTCAGCATCGATTCGTATTCCGTATGTGATGACTGATAAAGCACGTCGTATTGAAGTGCGCTTCCCTGATCCGACGGCGAATCCTTATTTAGCTTTTGCGGCGATGTTGATGGCTGGCCTTGATGGCATTAAAAATCGTATTCATCCAGGTGATGCGATGGATAAAGATTTATATGACCTACCGCCTGAAGAAACTAAAGATATTCCTCGTGTTGCTGCCTCTTTAGATGAAGCCTTGGCGGCGCTGGATCAAGATCGTGAGTTTTTAACGGTGGGGGATGTTTTTACTCATTCGTTTATTGACAGCTATATCACCCTTAAGCAACGCGATGTTGAACGTTTGAATATGACGACACATCCAGTTGAATTTGATATGTACTATAGTGTGTAAGTGTAAGTAAGCTAAATAGTGCACTGAAATATTTAGGTTAATTATTTCAATACTCTGTAAAAAGACCGGTTCAAACCGGGCTTTTATTATTTTATGTGTGTGTTTTTAATTTTGATTTTTATCGACTGAGTTAATTATTAGACCTGTTGTAGTTGACAAGATGTAGTGTCTGACTGAGAGCGCTTCACACCATGAATACCACACCAGTAGGCTAGGCTAAAGATAATGAAACTAAACAGTGCAATAATGAAAAAGTCAGCCCCGAAGTGGATGAAATCATGGCCGCCGCCATAAGAGCCTAAATAGGAAATAACAGTGACACCGATGAGGTAAGGAATCAGCCAAATTGCTTTAAAAAGGGCGCCAGCGTCTAAGCGCTGTTTGCTGAACTTAAAATAGCTAAAGTAGACCCCATAGCCGATGAGAATGATAATAATCAGCTTAGAAACTGTGTGCCAGCCTGTCCAAAACAGTAGCATATTGCAGACATAGAAGGCGAGCATAGAAAAGGCTTTATATGCAGGCAGTTTAAATGGGCGTGGTTGTTCAGGTTGGATGTCCCGCAGGACAATTAATGCGGTGGGGCCGATAGCATATGAGAGGATAAAGGCGGAGACGATAAATTCAGCCATTGCTTGCCAGCCTGGAAAGGGTAAGAAGAAGCACATACCGACGATGAAGTTAATCGCCAGTGCATACACAGGAACACCACGGCTTGAGAGTTTAGTTAAAACTGTTGGAACATAACGGTGGCTGGCCAGTGCATGAGTGACGCGAGCGGTTGCTGTGGTGTAGACCAAAACGGTGCCAAGTGGTGAATATACCGCATCGGCATAGATCATAATCACAAAAGCCCCCAAGCCGACAGCCGTGAGTAAGCCGGCAAAAGGCCCCATATCGCCTTTAAAACTAAGGTTGGTCCAGCCATGACTGAGTGCATCAGCAGGCAAAGCACCGATAAAAGAGACTTGAATAATCGAATAAATAATAATGCCGATGCAAATGGCACCAATCAGTGCAATGGGAATAGAGCGTTGAGGATTTTTTGCTTCACCGGCCATTTGAATGGCTGCACTCCAGCCCATAAAGGAAAAAGCAATCCCTGCGGCCGGTAGAGCAGCAAGGACACCATGCACACCAGTAGGGAGGAACTGATGGCTGGTAAAGTTCGTTGTATGGAAGCTATGACTTAGCAGAATAATGGCCGTGAGTAATGGAATGGCGAACTTAAAGAAAACAATCACGGTATTGGTTTTAGCCGCGGATTTAACTCCCAAGGCATTGATAAGGCAGAGAGCAAACATGACGATTGCGGCAAAGACGATTCCCATGGCGCTGAGCTCATGGCTGTTGCCCGTTTGCTTCATTAAAGAAGGTACATAAGTGGCCAGATACTGTAAGGCGGCAAGGGTCTCGATGGGGGCAACAATCACCGATGAAATCCAGACAACCCAGGCCATGGTAAAACCAACGATTGGCCCATGACTTTTATGGGCAAAGCGTGCGAGTCCACCGGCTTCTGGATACATGGTCGCAAGCTCAGTAAAGTTTAGTGCGATGATAATCATCAGGATGCCAGCAAGTGCCCAGCCAAAAATTGCTGCAGGACCTGCAATCTGGGACGCAAAATAAGGGCCAAATAACCAACCTGAGCCAATGATTCCAGAGAGTGCGGTAAAGAGCATACCTAAGGTTGATATATTACGTTTAAATTTCATAGTGGCCTCGATTCAGTGTGCTTTATAATATGTAACAATACGGATAGATAGGTTAATTAATTTAACCAGCATAGTGGGGTATCTATGTGCAATCGTATGGTAATAAAGCCCTTTAACAGCTCGAGTAAGTTATATTGTTTCATTATTTTTTAGTAATCTAAATTTGCATTATCAATGAGTGGTTTGTATGGGTTTATCTAAAATTGGTTAAAGTATCAGGTGATATAACACATGCTGTTTGATAGAAATGGTAACAAATAGCAGGTATGACAACGGGCGGATTAACGCAATCGCAGAGTGTTAAACCGGATCAGGCATTGAGTAAAATAATGTAACAACTGTTTAGTGTTCATTAATTGCTTCCTAAATACATGAAACTTAAATCTAACCTCTATAGAGTGAAGATGCAAGTCTTTATCCGTAATATCTTTATTTTGTAATAGTATTAAATTTAAATATATATAGTATGGCTAGTGTGCTGAGAGTTGGTTTGAGTGTACTACTTTATGTGACGATATGCTGTTAACATAGCGTTTGTGAATTTATTTAGAAAATTTAGTTAGTTTAGTAGAGAGTTAAGGTTATCTGAATTTATGAGTAGTTATCCGTATACCCGTTTACGCCGTTTGCGTACCCAAGCATTTAGTCGTGATTTGACCCAAGAGCATCATTTGCATGTTAATGATTTGGTGTTGCCGGTGTTCGTACAAGAAGGTGTGAGAAAAAGGACGGCTGTCGCTGCAATGCCGGGGGTGGAACGTTTATCGATTGATGAGTTATTGCATGAAGTAGAGCTGCTTGCAGCACTTGGTATTCGGGCAATTAACCTATATGCCAATGTTGCTGAAGACAAAAAAAATAATCAGGGTTCAGAGGCTTATAATGACCAGGGCTTAGCACAGGAGGCGATTAGGGCAATCAAAGCGCGTTTTCCAAAGATGGGGGTGATGCCTGATGTGGCTTTAGACCCATATACCTCGCATGGCCAGGATGGCATTGTAGATGAGCACGGGCGTATTTTGAATGATGAGAGTGTCGCTGCGATGACACGACAAGCTTTAAGTTTGGTTGAAGCGGGTGCGGATATGATAGCGCCTTCTGATATGATGGATGGTAGTACCTTAAGTATGCGCGAAGCCTTAGAACAAGCAGGGCATGTTGATGTTGGAATTTTAGCGTATGCGGCTAAATATGCCTCGAACTTCTATGGACCGTTTCGTGAAGCGGTGGGCAGCTTGAATAATTTAGGTAAGGCTGATAAGCGCACTTATCAGATGAATCCGGCCAATAGTGATGAGGCTTTGCGTGAGGTTCAGCTAGACTTAGAAGAAGGGGCAGACATCATTATGGTTAAGCCAGGTATGCCTTATTTGGATATTGTGCATCGAGTAAAAACTGAGTTTGGGGTGCCGGTGGCGGTTTATCAGGTTAGTGGTGAATATGCCATGCTCAAGGCCGCGAGCCAAAATGGTTGGTTGGATGAGAAAAAAGCGGTATTGGAGGCTGTGCTTGGCATGAAACGTGCTGGGGCGGATATGATTTTTACTTACTATGCCAAGGATATTGCAAGGTGGCTGAAGGAAAATTAAAAAAAATCAAAGAAATTGACTTGAGTGACCCTGAGCTGTATCTGGATCGTGAGCTGAGTTTCATTGAATTTAATCAGCGTGTGGTGCAGCAGGCAGCGGATGAAACTGTGCCATTGCTTGAGCGTTTGCACTTTTTAAGCATTGCCAGTAGTAACTTAGATGAGTTTTTTGAAATTCGTGTTGCTGGGGTAAAGCAGCGCTTAAGTTACAACTCCCAAACGCAAAATGATGCGGGATTATTACCACAAGAGCTAATTAAAAATATCAGTGTGCAAACCCATGCATTGGTTAAAGAGCAGTATCGTTTATTTTATGAAGAGCTGATTCCTAAGTTGGCAAAAGAAAATATTGAATTTCATTTTGCTGTAGATGGACTGGCTGAGAGTAAGCAAGCGTGGCTAAAGCGCTACTTTAGGAATGAAATTCTACCGGTCGTAAGTCCGATTGGTTTAGATTATGCGCATCCATTTCCGCGCTTGGTCAATAAGAGTTTAAACTTTATTGTTTCTTTAGAGGGTAAAGATGCCTTTGGCCGTGATAGTGGATTGGCGATTGTGCATGTGCCACGTGCCTTGCCGCAGCTTATTGAAGTGCCAGATAAAGAAGATGAAAAAAAAACCGGGCTGATTTTTTTATCCAGCATTGTTCAAGAATATATTGGTGATTTATTTCCAGGCATGACGGCGATGGGGTGTTATCCATTTCGCTTAACGCGTAACAGCGATTTATTCTTAGATGAGGAGGATGTTGATGATCTTGCTCATGCTTTGCAAGGAGAATTGCTGTCACGGCGTTATGGCGAGGCGGTGCGTTTAGAAGTTGCTGAAAATTGTCCTGAAGAAATTCAGGCATTTTTATTGCGTCAATATGTGTTAACTACTGATGATTTATATTTCATTCATGGACCGGCAACTTTATTAAGTTTATCTGCGGTGATCGGTATATTAGATCGGCCGGATTTAATGTATCCACCTTTTGTGCCATTACTGCCTAAAGGCCTGCGCAATAAAAACTTGTTTGATATGGTCAGTGAGAAGGATATTTTATTATTGCATCCGTTTGAGTCATTTAAGCCCATTGTTGATTTAGTGTTACAAGCGGCACGCGATCCGAACGTGATGGTCATTAAGCAGACCCTGTATCGCTCTGAAGCGACTTCTAAAATGGTAGATGCCTTGGTCGAGGCGGCACGTGCAGGTAAGGCGGTGACAGCGGTTGTTGAGTTGCGCGCACGCTTTAATGAAGAAGATAATATTAGCTTAGCGAATCGTTTACAGCAGGCTGGGGCACTAGTTGTATATGGTGTAGTTGGCTATAAGACGCATGCGAAAATGACGTTAGTTGTTCGTCGTGAAGGGCGTAAATTTAAACATTATGTCCACTTAGGCACGGGTAATTATCATGAAAAAAATGCGTTGGTCTATACGGACTATAGCTTATTTTCTCATAATCAAGAGCTCGCCGAAGATGTTCATCGCGTCTTTCAGCAGTTAACTGGCATGGGCAAGACGACAAAACTTAAAAAATTAATTCAGTCGCCTTTTACAATGCATAAAACCTTGATTAAATTTATTCAGCGTGAAGTTGAGTTTGTCAACGCCGGCAAACCTGGAAAAATTATTGCAAAAATGAATGCGCTGACTGAGCAAGAGTTGATCCGTGAACTGTATCGCGCTTCACAGGCGGGTGTTGAGATTGAACTGATTGTACGTGGTGTGTGTTGTTTGCGACCAGGAATTAAGGGTGTTTCTGACAATATTAAAGTAAAGTCTATCGTTGGGCGTTTTTTGGAGCATTCGCGTATCTATTATTTTCGTAATGGTGGAGAGGCAGAGGTCTACTGCTCCAGTGCTGATTGGATGGAGAGAAATCTATTTAGCCGTGTTGAGGTGTGTTTTCCGATTCAAGATGCTAAGTTAAAGCAGCGCGTGATCAGTGATGGTCTAACGACCTATTTAAGCGATAATAGTCAAAGTTGGTTGTTAAATGCTGATGGTAGTTACACCCGGAGTGTGCCGCGCTCGCAAGAGCCACGTAGCGCGCAGCAGCAGTTATTAGAGAAATACAGTTAAGTTAAAAAACGAATAAAATAATTTAGTGTTAGTGACTTAAAATAATAAATATATAATTTTAATGAAGATTGTTACTTTCTCTATGTTGCTTTTGTAACCTCAGTGCGTAAAACGTGAATGAGCCCTTCACGCAAAGCACCTTTTGCAGTTGATAAATGGTTGATTTGAAACCGAGAAAAAATAGCAATTAAAATTGCTAGACCACTTGGGAAAATAGTACGGCGCTCAGGCTTTAAGCCTTTAAATTGTAGCTCATCGACGTGCTGGTGCTTTAGGATAATTGTTTTTAGTGTTTGTAAGGCGTTAAGGTCGATGGCACCAGCAAGGTTGAGTTGCTTGATTACCTGCACCACTGATTGAATCGTACCAGATGCTCCCCACGCACCTTGCCAGTTAAGACCATGAAACTTGTCGATAATTGGGTCGATTTGTTTGTATGCAGCATGAATTGCTGCTTGAAAGGCTTGTTCGGTAAGCTGGCCATCTTTAAAAAAGCGCTCTTTATAGCGTAGGCAGCCGATATCTAAGCTGGTTAATGCATGAATATGGCTACCAAAGCCTGCAATTAACTCGGTGCTGCCACCACCGATATCAATGATTAAATGTTCTTGATTCTGCTCAAAGCTAGAGAGAACACCAAGATAAATTAAACGGGCTTCTTCTTCGCCGGAAATAATGTCTATCGGATAGCCTAAGGCGTGCTCTGCTGCTATTAAAAATTCGTGTTGGTTTTTTGCATCTCTAAGTGCGCTGGTGCCAACTGCTTTAACGGTTAAGACGTTTGTTGCCTTGAGTTCATTGTTAAAGTGCTTTAAGCACAGGCAGGCGCGTTGTAGGGCTGATGAATCTAGATGACCTTCAGCGGTAAAGCCGGCGCCTAATTGTACACGCTCGCGGCTGCGTTGTAGAATTTCAACTTCACCTGTTTTATCTGCGATTGTCGCGATGATTAAGTGAAAACTGTTGGTGCCTAGGTCTATGGCGGCGATAGTGTTAGCGGATTGCTTCATGGTATATATCTAAGCTGTAAACTATTAATAATCTCACTCTACGAGGAACTGGGTCAAACAGCAAGCTTGCAAAAGAAGAAAAACTGTCTCACAATGCAACCACAGTCATGAAGTTGCCTGTATTGCCTTTTGCTTTCGGCTAGGCAGTGATAGAATAAATGCTGATAATGTTTTAGATAAATGAGTTTTTAAGAATGAGTGATAATATTTTAAATGTCACCGATGGTGATTTTGATACGGAAGTTTTACAATCTAGCACCCCTGTTTTAGTTGACTTTTGGGCGAGTTGGTGTGGCCCATGTAAGGCGTTATCGCCGGTATTAGCAGAGATTGCTAGTCAATATGAGGGCAAAGTCAAGATTGTTAAAGTGAATGTTGATGAAAACACACAAACTCCACAAAAATATGGAGTACGCGGTATCCCAACTTTGTTACTTGTTAAGGGCGGTGCGGTTACAGCGACGAAAGTTGGCGCACTAAATAAAGCTCAGCTCACATCTTTTGTTGACAGTAACATTTAAATCGCATAGTATGCGAGGTGTCTTGATGCTGGGTCATCTCCTAGCATATTTACCTTAAAGAAATTTTTTTAGAGAAATTCAAGCTTTAAATAATTTTTTGAGTTCGAGGCACCTAAAAAAATATTTAATAAAAACAGAAAAATCACCTATAATCAAAACAACAAGTCTAAGTTATCTTATCCTTGCCTACTTTAAATTAATTGAGAATCTACAGTTAAGCTTATGAATCTTACTGAACTTAAGAGAAAATCCGCAGCGGAAGCTATGGAAATTGCACAACAGATGGGAATTGATAATATTACCCGGGCGCGTAAACAAGATGTCATTTTTTCTATATTAAAAGGCCATGCAAAAAATGGTGAAGATATTTTCGGTGATGGCGTTTTGGAAATTCTTCCTGATGGTTTTGGATTTTTGCGTTCTTCTGATGGTTCTTATCTGGCGGGCCCTGATGATATTTATGTCTCTCCCAGTCAAATTCGCCGCTTTGGTTTAAGAACAGGTGATACAGTCTCTGGAAAAATTCGCCCGCCTAAAGAAGGTGAGCGTTATTTTGCTTTGTTAAAAGTCGATACGATTAACTTTGAGCCACCTGAAAACGCTCGTCATAAGGTACTTTTTGAAAATTTAACGCCTGTTTTTGCTTCTGAACGGATGGTGATGGAGTGTGGTAATGGCAGTACCCAAGATATTACTTCACGGATTGTTGATTTAGTTTCGCCGTTTGGCAAAGGTCAGCGTGGTTTGATCGTCTCGCCGCCTAAGGCGGGTAAAACGATGATGTTACAAAGCATCGCCCAGGCGATTGCGCAAAACTATCCTGAGTGTTATCTGATTGTGTTACTGATCGATGAGCGCCCCGAGGAAGTGACGGAAATGGCGCGGACGGTAAGAGGTGAGGTGGTTGCCTCAACCTTTGATGAGCCTGCAAATCGCCATGTACAAGTTGCTGAAATGGTCATTGAAAAAGCCAAGCGTTTGGTTGAACATAAGCAAGATGTAGTGATCTTATTAGACTCGATTACACGTTTAGCGCGCGCTTATAATACGGTCGCACCATCTTCAGGCAAAGTGCTGACGGGGGGTGTGGATGCCAACGCCTTGCAACGACCAAAACGCTTTTTTGGTGCAGCACGTAATATCGAAGAAGGTGGTAGTTTAACAATTTTAGCAACGGCCTTGGTGGAAACGGGCTCGAAAATGGATGAAGTCATCTTTGAAGAGTTCAAAGGTACGGGTAACATGGAGCTTCACCTTGAACGTCGTGTGTCTGAGAAGCGTGTTTATCCTGCAATTAATATCAATAAATCAGGAACACGTCGCGAAGAGTTGTTAGTTCAAGCTGCTGAATTGCAAAAAATGTGGATTTTGCGTAAGATTTTACATCCGATGGATGAGTTGGCAGCGATTGAATTCCTGATTGATCGCATGAAAGATACCAAGACGAATAATGAATTTTTTGATGCGATGAAACGCCAATAAATAAGTTTGATAATTTATAGGCACAAACGATTGGTTTAATAATTTTGTGTATGTTCTAAAAAAGGCAGCTCATTGGAGCTCGCCCTCCGTCATCTGAAGTGCAACACTACTCTATACTAAGCCGCCATCAAATACTCTAAAAAAACATGATTAGGTGAGCGATAATTCAAACTCGCTCTTCTTCTGGTGTTCAATGTATGCTCTATTTTTGCTATTTCTTTGTCACTAATTTCATTAAAATCCGTCCCTTTAGGTAGAAAACGCCTTATCAAACCATTTGTGTGTTCATTTAGACCTCTATCACAAGAACGATAAGGTCTAGCAAAGTAAAAGTTTGCTTCAGTGATCTTTGAAATGTCCTCATGACCCGCAAACTCTGTTCCGTTGTCAGAGGTGATGGTCTTAAAATCAAAGAAAGTTGAGCCAACCACATTCGCTGCGAGCCAAGGAGTGCAAAGCACGGGGTGAGTAGGCCGAGGTAGGTGAGGATTTTTAGCAGAGCGGAGTTGCGGAAGAGCGTAAGGTCTGTAGCAAGCGTAACGAGTGTCTAAAAATCTTTACGAGCCGTAGCGCCATTTGAGAGCAGGGTATGTAGTGGCCGATTCAAGGCACGTAATGCCCTGTGACGAGGGCAGCCGAGGGTTTATAGTCGTCGCGTTTTGCTCGGCGATTTTGCATCATTGGATATGCAAAATACCTACCGAGGTAGCGACGCTTACG
>LVCQ01000037.1 GCA_001644975.1 Piscirickettsiaceae bacterium NZ-RLO1 | reverse complement strand
CGGCACACTCCACCACTGTGCTCTCACATGACTCTACGGTTCGTATAGACTTTTTAGACACTCGTTACGCTTGCTACAGACCTAACGGCCTTTCGCAACTCCGCTCTGCTAAAAACCCGAACCTACCTCGGCCTACTCACCCCGTGCCTTGCACTCCTTGGCTCGCAGCGTTTGATAATATTTACTATTACTTTAAACATTTTTTTAGCTATACCAAGATCATAAGCAATCTCGCTTTCCTGTGAGTCTTTGCCGATTGCGAAAGATTCTTTAATTGCCCACATTTGACCGTCTATTGTTTGGCCTAATGTCACTTGTGCAAAGCTACCCTCTCCTAAAATTTTACCATTTGACTTGACAAAAATATCACCCTCAACACCAACTAAATAACGGTGAGTCAAATAAATCGGCTCATTTGTTTCAGGGTCTGTAAAGCTAATTTTATGTTGACCATGCTTAGGATTTAATTGAGTTCCCGGTGGTTTGCCAGCTAAATTCTTTTTAGCAATGCGCCATTCAGCTGCTTCCTGCTCAGCAGCAGTTCTACTCTCCTGAGCCGCCCATACCACGCTTGGCATAACACCTAACCCCTAATATAAAAAAATATAAAATAAAAAATAAAAATATTTATATAGCTGATTATATTTATATTAAAAAAATATAAAAATCAATAATATATTTATTTATAATGTCTAATTTATCAACATCAGATCCCTGTTTAGAACTACCTATCTTGCTTATGGACCCCGATAACTATTACAATATTGAAATTATTTCAAATAAATAAATCAACCCCTAAAAAATATAGCCTTGATTTATTAAATATATTTATATTCAATAAATTATTACATAAATATAATTTATTATAATAAAGATATAACCAATTTAATGGAAAGACTAGCAAGAGGACCTCTTTATTTCTACCTACCATTTATCTAACGGCAATAACAAAAATCCCTGACCTCAAACCCTATCACTGTTATAATCAAGCCTCGTTAAAACATTATGCTAGAGATAGTGCTATATCACTAATGAAAAAGAGATAAGAAATAATGACAGAATTATGCCCTTGCTGTAGCCAAAAACCCTACTCCTCTTGTTGTCAACCTTTCGTAAATGGCCAAGCTCTTCCCGCAACACCTGAACAGCTGATGCGCTCACGCTATACTGCCTATACCCAGGCAAATATTGACTATATTATTGCAACAATGCAAGGTGAAGCATTAAATGGGTTTAACCGCAACAGTGCCACAACCTGGGCCAAGCAGTCCACCTGGTTAAATTTACAGGTCTTATCAGCACCAGCGGTCAAACAAGACAGTCAAGAAGGCTTTGTTGAGTTTATTGCTTCCTTGCAAAATCAAGGCAAAATCGAATGCTTACATGAGAAAAGTCGCTTTATCAAAAATAAAGACCAATGGTTTTATGTCGACGGTCAGCAGCATTAGAGCCGTGCTAAGCTAGTCTGATTATTTTTTAACCACTGCCGAGCGACTTTGTGTTCAGGGCAATACAAAGAGACCAGCTGCCAAAATGCCGGAGAATGATCAAAGTGCTTTAAGTGGCTCAACTCATGAACAATCACATAATCAATGATAAACTCAGGTGCTTGCAATAACTTCCAGTCGAAGCTTAAGCAGCCGCTGCTTGAACAACTTCCCCAGCGTGCCTTATAAGAACGCACGCTGACTTTAGTCGGTTTGAGCTGCATGCGATTGGCAATAAAAGAAGTACGTTGCTCAAACGTTAACAAAGCCTGCTCTTTAAACCAAATCGATAACTTGTCTCTAATGTAGGCTTGATGCTTTTCACTCTTTACCCGAGCCGGCACTCCCATTAAAAACCCATCATCATAAAAGACAACTGCTTGATTAACAGGGGTTAATTGCAAAGAATATTGCTTTCCTAGATAAGAAATCAGTGAGCCTGAACTTAAGCTCTGATGCTGTTTAGCCGATGCAAGAGAAAAACGAATATTTTCTCTAACCCAAGCCTGGTTATCCTCAATCGCCTGACAAACCAGCTGCTTTGACATACGTCTAGGGACATTCATATGAACCTTACCATCACGAATGCTGAGGCCATAGGTTTTCGTCCGGCCAGTATGACTGACCCAATAATCAATATTGTTCACAGTTAACTGGTAGGTCTTTAGCTGCTTTAGTTTCTTGACAGTCTTCATAGCGCCATCATAGCCTAAGTGCTCAACAGTTCAAAGAGCAAAAATTAATACGATCATCAGCGGAATCTTAACCTTTTTGTTTTACTCGTGATTTAATTGACATTAGTACTTAACTGCGACAAACATCGATAGCCGACTGCTATCGCTTTCGGCCATCTAAAATCGCCTATATTGATAATGGTATAAAAATAAATATAAATGATTGAAGGACCTAAATCTAACAACTAATTAACCTCTGCCTCCATCGAATCATAAAACCAAGAACTCCCTACCGCCTCAGCCCATAGGCAATCCCCTAAATCATAATGCCACCATTCTGATACAAAATTAGTAAAGCCCCCTTGCTTCATCGCATTAAAGAGCAAGCGCCGATTCTGGCGAATCAGCAACCAACGCTCGCCACTAATACCGAGGTTCGCCGAATAATCGCGCTCAAAATAATCCGTTTGAGATAGCGTTGTTGTATTATCAAATTCAGTGCCAAAATCCAGTATAGCATTGGTCCTTAGATCCATTAACGCCAAATCAATAGCACCACCTGAGTTATGCGGAGGCACTGCAAAACGAGATGGCTCATGTGGATGTGAGACATATTTCCTAACTTCAATCTCTAACCAGTCTTTTGATCTACCCAAATGCCTTTGACAAAGTTCACTATAAAATTGCTCAAATAATGTCTTCTGGCAAGCTACCGAACGATAGGCATCAAAAATAGCAAAGGCAAAATGTGGCGCTAAACTCTCTAATACAGCTAAAAGCTTTAAGTAAACGGACTGGCGTGTATACATTACTGACAAAGCACCAGGTAATTTTTTCTGGTAATACTCATTTAAGCACATCATTCGAGAACTGGGCTTTAGCTCAACACAAGCCGCTTGCTGCTGCAACTCGTTCAATGCCTGTTTATCTACTTTTTTATAATGATGGCAAATCGGCAGATCAATCAGCATATTTTTTCCTACTTAATTTAACCAGAGGATTCCCTTGGCTATTTTAATGACCTGTAGCACTTTAGCAACCATAATCTGTCTGGATTAAACTAAGAAAAATACCTTTCATATTCACTTTCAAGCTATCAGACTCACTGTTAAAGAGCTACCATTTAGCTTAATTAACAGTTAAAATAGCCAATTATTAACACTTAAAAAATATTTTATTTAAAAACATTATGAATAAGTATCAAAAATTTAATACAGAAAAATCTATTGAATACGTTAAGCAATATAATGTATTTTTTACAAGCTATGAGCACTTGCGCTGTGAAGAAATTGGTGATGGCAACCTCAACCTCGTCTTTCGGCTCATTAATGATAATGATAACAAAAGTTTAATTATCAAGCAGGCTTTACCATACGCTCGCTGTGTCGGCGAATCCTGGCCTTTATCGCTTGATAGAGCACGCATTGAAGCTGAAAGCACACAAATTCAAGCCAATATTTGCCCAGGCTATGTACCTAAGATTCACCATATCGATAGCACACTTGCTCTAACTATCATGGAAGACCTCTCTGACCATACGGTACTGCGCAAAGGTTTAATCTCAGGCCAGTCTTATCCAGAATTCCCACAACAAATCGGCTCTTTTCTAGCACACACACTATTTTATACATCAAACTTATATTTAGACTCCCACTTAAAAAAACAATACCTTGGCCAATTTATTAACCCTGACCTATGCAAAATTACTGAAGATCTGGTTTTAACTGATCCATTCTTTGATTCAGAACGTAACCAGTATGATCAAGAAATTCAAACTCAAGTTACTGAACTGCAAAATAATCAACAGTTACAACTTAACGTCGCTGCATTGAAATTAAAATTTCTTTCATCTACTGAAGCGCTTTTACATGGCGATGTCCATACCGGCAGTATTTTTGTGACAAAAAAATCAATGAAAGTATTTGACTCTGAATTCGCCTACTATGGCCCTATGGGCTTTGATATTGGCCTGATTATTGGAAATATGGTATTAAGCCTTTGCTCTCATTTTATTCAAAATAATTTAAATTCAGTCAATTACTGTCTAAGTGCAATTGAAATAATTTGGCAAACATTTGAAAGTAAATTTACAGCACTCGCAAAACAACACACTCAAGACATCGCCTTTAAAAATGATGCATATATTAACCACACTATAAAAAATATCTTTGCTGATACCGTCGGTTACGCCGGCTGCGAAATTATTCGCCGTATTATCGGGTTAGCTCATGTTGAAGACCTAGAGGGTATAGAAAATAAAGCGCTTAAAAATAAAGCAGAAATTCTTGCTTTAACAATAGGTCAACAACTTATTTTAGAACAAAACAAACTCCACTCAATCGACAATGTAATACAAAAACTCAAGGGATATCTATAAAAAATTAGGATTACCACTTAAAAAATCCGGCATAAGTTGTCGGTTTTTTTATACATTCACGATAAAATTCAAGTGGAAGCTAGTCAAGCAAGGGGAATCTTTGCGCAATATTAGACCCAGTAGGCTCAGCTACCCAACCCTCTGTATTATTAAATAAACGAATTGCCGTAAATTCAGGTTCACTGCCCATATCAAACCAATGTGCAACTTGATCCGGCACCGAGATTAAATCGTTTTGCTCACATAAAACTTGATAAACTTTATCATCAATATGCAAACAAAATAGACCTTTGCCTTTGACAAAAAATCTTACCTCATCTTCACTATGAGTGTGTTCTGATAAAAACTTTTGCCTTAATAGAGCCTTATCTGGATAAGAGCGATCCAAAGAAATAACATCAACGGCTTGATAACCTCCTTGTTTTTTTAACCGATGAATATCCTCAGCATACATATTTAAAATATGCTCTTCACTATCCTCAGCACTCACTTTAGCATGCGCTTGCCACTGCTCAAAACCAATACCAACATGAGCCAACTGGCTCGAAATCTCCCGTTGATTAGAACTTTGAAAAATCACCCGGTGACTATTACTGGCATGAAATATCGTTAATTGGCTCACGAGTAATCCTGTATTATAAACTTACTAAAGTTATTTACCCAAGGATGATGCTTGCTAGGTTTTTGGTTATCTCGGACTAACTGACAGGTTTTCAAGCCTGCTTGTTTAGCCGCATCAAGCTCTGCTGCGATATCGGATAGGAATAACACGTCTTCAGCTTGAACATTTAATTCTGAAATAATGTTTTGGTAAGATTTTATTTCTTTTTTAGCTCCTATTTTTGTATCATAAAATCCACTAAACAATTCTAAAATATCACCAAAATCAGAGTGACTAAATAGTAGCTTCTGCGCTTTCACTGACCCTGAAGAGTAAATATATACAGGGATATTGCACTTACACTGCTCTCGAATGAATTCAACTGCATCACTATATAAGTGCCCAGTAAAGTCACCCTGCTGATAGCCTTTTTCCCAGATCATGCCTTGTAACTGCTTTAACGAGGTAATTTTTTTATCTTCACAAATCCAAGCCAATAAAGTGTCTATAAGTTGAACTATCGTTGCCTGTTGATTATTAATCTCACTTTTCACCGCCTCTAACTGTGCAGAGACCTCTGGGGTTTCACAAAAAGAATAAATAAATTCGGGTAATTGTTTCTCAGCATAAGGAAATAGCACATCCTTTACAAAAGAAATGCGCGTGATTGTACCTTCAATATCAGTTAAGATCGCTTGAATCATGAATTAACCTTGTAATTTAAAACGCTCTAGTTCACACATAAATAAAAATTCTAAACCTTCCAAGTGACGACGAGCCTCAAAAATAGAGCCTCCCCAAGCATATAAGCCATGCCCTCTAATTAAAATACCATGACAAAACGGTTGTTTAGCATATGCTTTATTTACTTTATCTACCAACGCATCAATATCTTGATCATTATCAAAAATAGCAATATTAACTGTTTCTAAATGAGACTGAATACCAGCTAATGATTTTTGCATCTCATAGCCATGTATCGCCAGCTGACCATCTGATATATATCGAGAAAGTGTTGTCGCTGCGATAGAGTGGGTATGCAAGATCGCTTTTGCATGGGTATCTAACTGATAGATTGCTAAATGCAAAGCTGTTTCTGCAGAAGGACTTCCCGCTCCAGTTAACTGATTACCTTCTAAATCAAACTGACAAAAACTAGTTTCAGTCAAGCAACCTTTATCATAACCGCTTGCTGTCACAACGACACCATCAGCTAGACGAGCAGAAAAATTACCTCCCGTTGCAGGTACCCAACCTTTTTCACTAATCCACGCACCTGCAGTAATTAATTGATTCAGCACTTCATTATTATTTTGCATAACTTACTCTTAAAATTGCATCAATATAACCCAATCAACCGAAGCACTACTTTGCTAATACGCCTGTTTTGATATCGCCTAGCCCAAACACAGCCGTATCTAAAATCCACCTAGTAACTAATTGAGCAGGCGTCACATCAAATGCGGGATTATAAACCTGAGACTCTACTGGGCTCCACAATATTTTACCAAATGCCCCTTTAACACCACGCACTTCATCACCATCACGCAGCTCAACCGGAATATCTTCACCATTTAAGCAATCACGATCCACGGTTGTATAAGGCGCCACAACATAAAAGGGAATATTATGATAATGTGCAAGTACTGCCAGATTATATGTACCAATTTTATTGGCAAAATCACCATTCACTGCAATACGATCTGCTCCGACCAATACAGCATCAATTTGGCCTTGTGCCATTAAGCTTGCTGCCATATTGTCACAAATAATTGTATTTGGAATATTTAATCGAGACAGTTCCCAGGCTGTTAAGCGCCCACCTTGCAACAATGGACGAGTCTCATCAACATAAACATGGATATTATCATTGTTTTTATACGCCTGCTGAATGACACCCAGTGCTGTCCCCATACCCACTGTCGCTAAACTGCCTGTATTGCAATGCGTTAGTAAATTTTGGTGCGTAGTTAATAACTTAGCTCCATTCTCTGCCATTTTTTGACACAATAAAACATCTTCAAAAAACAATTTTTCAGCTGTTTTTATTAACGCTTGTCGATAATTTTCAACCTTAAATGCCAATGACATCTGCTGAAGATTATTCATTAAATTAACTGCTGTCGGTCGTGATGCTTTCAGCACATCAATCGCACTTATTAACTCACGCTTTTCCATCCCTTGCTCTGCTAAATGAGCAACCAATACAGAGCAGGCAATACCAATTAAAGGTGCACCACGAACCCTCAATGACTGAATAATTTCAGTCATCGTATCAACATCGCAACACTCCAACCATCTCATTTTATGCGGTAACAGTGTTTGATCAAGAATATAAAGGCTATTTTTCTCATAGCGCAATGCTGTTGATAATAAGTCCTGCATCAAAACCTCTAAATTCAGATAAAATAATCACTCTATTAAGTAACGTTTAACCTAATCTACAATTAACCGATAGACAACAGGTTAGAAAATTAAAAAATCACACCGCCACCGCAGCTTTAATATGTGGATGTGGGTCATAGTTTTCTAAAATAAAATCTTCATATTTAAAATCAAAGATATCTTTAATTTTTGGATTAATTTTCATTATCGGCAGACCGCGGCAATCACGCTGTAACTGAGTTTTTACCTGCTCTAAATGATTTGAATATAGATGTGCATCACCTAAAGTATGGACAAAATCCCCCGGCTCTAAACCAGTCACCTGTGCAATCATCAAGGTTAATAAGGCATAAGATGCGATATTAAACGGTACACCTAAGAAAATATCGGCGCTACGCTGATACAGCTGGCACGATAATTTACCCTCTGCCACATAAAATTGAAATAGTGCATGGCAAGGCGGTAAGGCCATCTTGTCAATTTCGCCCACATTCCAGGCACTAACAATTAAGCGACGTGAGTCTGGATTAATTTTAATCTGTTCAATCACCCCAGAAATTTGATCAATTGTTTTGCCACCCGCGCCCGCCCATGAACGCCATTGTGCACCGTATATTGGCCCTAAATCACCTTCGGTATTGGCCCATTCATCCCAAATACTGACCTTATTTTCATTTAAGTAGGCGATATTAGTTTCACCCTTTAAAAACCACAACAATTCATGAATAATCGAGCGCAAGTGCAGTTTTTTAGTGGTTAACAATGGAAATCCAGCCGACAAGTCAAAGCGCATTTGATGACCAAAGACACTCAGTGTCCCTGTACCCGTACGATCGGTTTTCTCCGCCCCCGTCTCCAGCACGCGTTGCATTAAATCTAAATAAGTACGCATGATATTGCCCTCTAGCCTTGATTACTTGATTACTTGATTACTTGACTGCTTGGCTCGATAATGAGCAAAGCCATATAATAACACACCGAGAATAATCATTGGTGCGGATAATAGCTGCCCCATCGTCAGCCAATCAAAGGCTATATAACCCATCTGCGGGTCCGGTTGGCGAAAGAATTCTGCACCAAAGCGAAACAGACCATAAAATAATAAAAATAACGCTGAAACGGCCATGCGTGGCCTAGATTTACTCGAATACAGCCAGAGAATCATAAATAAAATAACACCTTCGAATAAAAATTCGATCAATTGTGATGGATAACGCGGCAAGGGTCCACCACTTGGAAACACCATACCTAGTGGGCTATCCGTCACCCGCCCCCACAGCTCATCATTAATAAAATTGCCAATACGCCCAGCTCCCAAACCAATCGGCACCACCGGCGCGACAAAATCAGTAAGCTCAAATAATGTCTTATTAAATTTACGTCCACATAACACCAGCGCAAGAATCACCCCAATGAGTCCGCCGTGAAAGGACATACCACCATCCCACACCTGAAAAATAACCAACGGGTGATCAATAAAGTTACCAAAGTCATAAAATAAAATATAGCCAATACGGCCGCCGAGGATCACACCTAACGCACCATAAAAAATAACATCACCGACTTGTTCTTTACTCCAACAGCCATGTGAGCGCTTAGCTCGATAATTACACAACAGCCAAGCCATAACAAAGCCAAACAAATACATCAGGCCATACCAATGCACCTTAATCGGTCCAAGGCTCACAGCAATCGGGTCTATCTGTGGGTAGATTAGCATCTTGATTTCCTCAACTTACAAAATCCAGTCACATTCTAGCAGCAATGCAATCAGAGCTCTACACAGGGCAAATAAACACTACACCGGATAATGCAACCATAAAGGCATCATACGTGTTAGCGTATTCATAAATTTTAATACACCGACATTAAATTCTTGATGGCCATAAGGATCAGTTACACGTTCAGGAAAGCCAATCCCTAAACCAAATAAACCCGGTGCAATAATGCCATTATGAGGATTATGCACCAACGTTTCACAACCCAAAATCTTTGGATAACGCGACTTAAAACCAATGGCATAAACCACTTTGTTACATGAATTTAACTCACTGGCTACAGTATCACTCTCTGCATGTACTCTGACTAAATTATCAGGCAGATCACCATGAATACACTGACGTGCCCATGCTGCTGCCGTGCCTTTAAGGCCCGTATTGTCAAATAAAATCCAGTCATCTACCGGCACAGCAAAACGTAATGGGCGCTGATAAACATTAACGATTTTTTTCACACCCAACTCAGATAATGCCTTTATAACTAAAATACCAGAATGAGAAGAACCAAAGACAGCAACCTGGTCGTGTTGCTGACATGATTTGAGTAGCTTTTGTGGCTGTAAGGCATTTTCCAAGCTAATCTCTTCAAGGCCCTCATGCGCCAAGCTCTTTGGTATGGCGCCCGTCGCTAAAATAACCTGTTTACTTCTAAAGAAACCTGCAGACGTTACCAGCTGCCAGCTGCCTTGGCTTAACGCCATCTCATTGACGGTTGTCGCTACACTGCATACCTTTACCTTTTGGCACAAGTTACTTGTAATCTGAGATAATGGATCGACTAAGTCTTTTAATAAGCAAATCGCCTCTGGGTCCATACGGCTTAAAGCAAATCGATCTTTGTTTTCCTGATAATAAAAATGTGAGCTACTTTCAAGAAAGCGAGTAAAAAATTTAACACGCGTATTGCCTGAAACTTCCTGCCATTTTGTACCAAAATCACCAACAGTAAACGTCGGATCTAACCATAAAATTTCACTGGCAGGCACACCAAAATCCAGCAGTTTTGCAATTGCGGCAATACCTGCAGGACCCGCGCCCACCACTGTCCATGTCATCACCTTCTGTTGCATATATGCTCCCTGGTCTATAAGCTCAAACTAAATCCAGCTTATACAAGCTTTCAGCTTTAGTAAAATAGATATCACTCATCACAATCATCATCAATATTGATCGGTTAATTCCCATGTTTTTTTGCAAAACCCGCCTGATCAATCTAATATGCACATAGTTAATTAACCCTTAACCGTGTATAAGTGCTTTATTTTGATGGAAAATGTAGTTTTATTTATTGCTCTTGCCTGTATCTTCGGCTTTTGTATGACCTGGGGTGTTGGTGCCAACGACCTCGCTAATGTCCTCGGCACCTCGATGGGCTCGCGTTCACTCACCGTAAAACAAGCGATTATCGTTGCTATTATTTTTGAGTTTGCAGGTGCTTACCTTGCTAGTGGTAATGTCGCTAATACGCTAAGAAATAGTATTATCGACCTCAATCTTTTATCAAGTGAGCCACAATTGTTTATTTACGGCATGCTTGCCGTCTTACTCGCTGGCTTTAGCTGGATGCTAATGGCAAGCTATTTTGGCCTCCCAGTATCAATTACTCATACGATCGTTGGGGCGATTGTCGGCTTTGGCGCCATCACTATCAGCTTTCATGCGGTCCATTGGGATACCGTGGGTACGATTGCACTAAGTTGGATTATTTCCCCTTTACTAGCCGGAGCCTGTGCCTTTCTTGTTTTTACCAGTATTCAAAAAATTATTTTTGCCAAATCTCATCCGGCTAAAAGCGCCATGCATGCGATTCCCTGTTATGGCCTCTTGTTTGCTCTTATCTTTGGCAGTCTATTAGTTGAGCATATTTTGCAACATTTTGGGAAACACTCATTGCGCCTGCAGTTTGGAGTGACTCTTGCATTTGCCATCATCGTCTATATTGCCCTCGCGCGCTTTACCCGTCGCTTTATAAAAAAACGCAAGCTAGAAGGGGCGGCACGCCGTCATGAATTCCAACTACTAGAACATATGTTTAAACCTTTAACCATGCTCACCGCCTGTGCCATGGTCTTCGCTCACGGCTCAAACGATGTAGCTAATGCTGTTGGCCCCATGGCGGCAGTTGTTGATACTGCACTATCAGGCTCACTCAGCCCAACCAGTAATATGCCACCTTGGATTCTTGGCTTAGGCTGTGCTGGCGTTATTATCGGCTTTTTAATGTATGGTCGCCGCGTTATTCAAACCGTTGGCTCGAATATCACCCAGCTCACACCCTCTCGTGCCTTTGCCGCTATTTTTTCTGCCGCGATGACTTCCTCAATTGCGACCACCACGGGTATTCCAGTGTCTGTCACCCAAATTTTAGTCGGCGCTGTGTTTGGCGTTGGCTTTGCCCGTGGCTTAACTGCACTCAACTTAAACGTGATTCGCAATATTTTCATGTCGTGGGTGATCACCCTACCCGCCGGAGCAACCTTTGCCGTTATCTATTTTTATATTTTCCGTGCACTCGCTGGATGCTAAAATGCCAATATGCTAAAGATAAAGACAAAAAAGGATTAAAAAGCAATGCCAAGCACCCCTTTATTAAATATGTTTCGCCGCTCACCCTTCTTGCCACTACAAGAGCATATGCAACAGGTGGCCAATATCAGTCCATTATTAGTTGAGTTTTGTCGCCTAGCATTCTCACAAGACTGGGAACATGCTGAGCAATTAAAAGACAAGATTTTAACCAGTGATAAGCAAGCCGATGAGTTACTGCGCGATATTCGCACGCACATGCCCAAAGGCTTATTTTTACCCGTTGCACGCACTGACTTACTCGACCTTATTAAAACCCAAGATAAGATTATTGATAAAAATAAAGACATTTTATCTTTAATATTTAACCGTAAAATGCAACTACCGGCCCCCGTTACTACATTATACCTCAAGTTTTTAACACACAGTTTAGCCGCGGTCGAACAAGCCCACGCAGTCATTCGCGAACTTGATGATCTGATGGACACCGGCTTTACCAAACACGAGTCAAACCTTGTCGAAACCATGGTCACCGATTTAGACTACACAGAAGAGCAAGCACGTGAGCTTTACGAACACGCCTCTTTGGCCTTATTGAAGTTGGAAAATGAATTGCCGCCGGTCAACACTATGTTTATTTACAAACTCTTTGACTATACGATAGAAATTGCTCAATTAGCACGCAGTGTTGGCGCTAAACTAGAAGTCTTATTTGCACATTAAAAACTAAAAAATATAAAACAATAACTATAGAAAGCTTATGTGTAGAGAGCTTATGCTCTCTGTACTCTCCATTGATGAGCCACGTTGATCAGGGAACTCGCTTGAGAAATAAGCATTTGCCCACGCAGTTCAGGACTTTGAAAGTCTGAACTTAGCGTAATGGCAAGAACGGTAGTGATTTAAGCTAACTTAGAAGGTATCGCGACGTTTTTGCCCATAAGTATTAGCATGGTTTTTATGATAGCCTTGTTCACAAATTGTTGAGATTGCGTGTTTATAAATCATCATTGGACTTTTGCGTTGATCTTCTATCATGACAATAAAGCGATCGGTTTGAATAATCTTACCGGTCATGCGCTGCCCACCGATCAAAAAGATATTAACCTCCTCACCCTTTTCAATCAGCTGTTCAATAAATTTATCTTGGCAACTGATACTTTGTTGCTTGTCGTTATCTTTTTTATTCATCATCTATTTGCCCTTAGTCCATACTGGTGGCCGCGCCTTGCTCTGTCTTTCGGCACCGTTAATTATCGATTTTCGGCTTTTGCCCCACTTGCT
Organism: Piscirickettsiaceae bacterium NZ-RLO1; assembly: GCA_001644975.1. Classification (GTDB taxonomy): domain Bacteria; phylum Pseudomonadota; class Gammaproteobacteria; order Piscirickettsiales; family Piscirickettsiaceae; genus Piscirickettsia. The sequence continues at coordinate 9,803 of LVCQ01000037.1, read as the reverse complement.
ATCAATATACAACAGTCTGCCTGCTTTTAATAATGAAAATACAACCAAACAAGGCAATCAAAGCCAAGCTGCAGATACAACTAGCAAAATACACAGCACTGATGGGGCCTAAAGTCATCACCAAGGTGACCAACAGCGCAGAACCTGCAAAGCGAATACAGCCTAAAAGAGCCGCGGCAGAACCGGCAATATGACCAAAGGGCATCATCGCACCTACAACAGCAGGAGATACCGTCCAAGCGATACCTGTACTAACCATAAACATTGGCAACATAATCGCAAGCAAGCTTAGATTCGCACTATAATACAGCCAAATCATCATCGTAAAACCGCCAGCTAACATACATAACACCCCTAAACCCATCCAAAAACGAATGCTGACATATTTCACACCAAAACCACCAATAAAGCTCATAACCATCAACACCAGGGCATTTAAACCAAACCAATAACCAAATTCTGTCTTAGCCAAGCCCAACTGATCAATAAATAAATAAGGTGAAAAAGAAAAAAATAAAAATAAAATACTAAAGCTACACAGACTAATTACACTATGGAGAAAAAATTGCGGATGAAAAATTAACTGACGATACACAGCTAAACAGCTTTTAAAATTAAGCAAATTCGCCTGGCGCCTAACACAGGTCTCTTGCAAGCCCAGCAGCATTTGTAAACACAACAAGACACCGCAACCAGCCAGCACCCAAAAGGTCATCTGCCAGGATAAATAACTACCAATAAAAGGAGCAAAAACCGGAGCTAAAGCCACCGCACTTGAAATATAGCTCATCACCTGGGCACCGCGCTCACCTTCATAGATATCGCGGACAATCGCATTGACTGCAACCATACAACAACACGCCCCCAGCCCTTGAATAAAACGTGCACCAACCAACCACTCAGCATTCGGAGAAAGCGCAGTTAATACAGACGCACTGATATACAAGAAAAAACCACTATAAACAATTTTTAAACGACCAAAAGCATCACTCAACGGCCCAACAACAATCTGGCCAAGCCCCACGGCTAAAACAAAAATACCGAGGCTCCCTTGTACCCATAGCGCTTTATCCGGCCACAAAACCAATAAGTCCGGAATAGAGGGAATATACATATCCATGGCCATAGCTGAAATAAAATTCAATGGAAATAACATGATAACGGTAAGAAAGGTGCTTTTCCCCACCATTTTTGCTCACCCCAAATAAATCAAATAACCTTGACTGATATAACCATAAAGTATAGCGCTTTACCCCTTAACTAGTCGATTAACTAATCAATTAGCTATTAACTCATACTTAAATAATTTCTCTAAATAACGCCCCTTTAAAAATAAACTTGACTTATTATAAACAAAAAATATAATCAACAAAGTTTATTAAAAATATAATTCTAAATGTTAATTTAAGGACTGGAGCTCTCGTTATGATACACTCTTCTTTAATCAAAGGCATCGCATTGACTTTATTCAGTGCATTAAGTTATGCCAGCCTAGCAGCGGTCATTAAGCACCACCCAGAAGTCCCGTTAAGCCTTCTTGTATTTGCTCAAAGCTTGGTTTGCTTAGTATTAATCCTCCCTATCATCATACAACAAAATAAAAAAACAGCAGGTGCGTTAAAAAATAAAAACAGCTTATTTAAAACAAATTACCTGCACTTTCATATTATTCGTGCTTTTTTTAGCTTAGGCATTAGCTATTGCTTATTTTTTGCTTTAAAAACGATTCCTTTAGTCAATGGTGTGCTCCTGGCAAATACCTCTGCCTTATTTACACCGTTTCTTGCACTGCTTTTTTTCAGGCAAAAAATTAACCATAAACTGTGGCCAGCAATTCTTATCGGCTTTGTTGGTGTCGCCATCATTTTAAACCCAAGTCATGACGGCTTCTTACGTGGTGGTGCCTTATTTGCACTCGCCTCAGCGCTATGTGTCTCATCTTCTATGCTCTTTATTCGCCGCACTACCGACCAAGATTCAGGACTAACCAGCGCTTTTTATTATTTTTTACTCTCCAGCATTATCTCTGGCGTTTTTCTAGTCATTAATCAGCCTCACCTATCAGTAAGCTTTATACGCGTCATTTTAGTCACCGGCCTGTTGTTTTTCTGCACTCAGTTTGCCTTAACACTCGCCTTGCAATTTATTGATGCTCACATCGTCTCTACACTGTATTACAGTAATATTGTCTTTGCTGTGCTCATCTCGGTTATACTCTTACATGCTCCAACCAGCTTACTGATGCTAGGTGGCATAGTCTTGGTATGTTTCTCAGGCATCGGCTGTGTTTATATCCAAAATAAACAGAAAAAACATCACACTCAACATGGAGTCACGCAAACTTATGCAACCGATTAATGAACTTGAATTTCTTATCTGCGATATCGGCAACTGGTGGCGCCGCATATACTCTTGCAATAGCCAAGACTTAGGTCTTGGCCCAACAGAGCGCCGTGCCTTGTATGCCATTCATCAAAACCCAGGACTCACACAAGTTCAGCTTGCCGAGTTTCTTGATATCGAGCCACAGGGCTTAACGCGCATACTCGATCATTTTGTTGCTTCAAATTGGCTACGTAAAGAAATCGCCCCCCATGATCGCCGTGCACGTTGCCTCTACCTTACTCCAAAAGCAACACCTATTATTGATAAAATTCGTGCTATCGGTGATAAGTTTCGCCCGCAATCACTTACGGGCATTGATGATGATGAACTCAATGCGTTTATCATGACTATCAGGAAAATGAAAGACAATCTTGCAAGCATCAAATTTAAAAAATAACTTAATAAAGTTGGCCTGAACTCCCACCTGGCAATGAGGTCTTACCCTACAGGTAAGTCTGTAACGTAAGAGGCCAACTATGCTAAGTAAACACCATAATTTGAGCGAAGAGTTTGCACCCTATAAAGAAACCTGCAACCAATTAAAACAACAGGATCTAGAATTTCATCAACTCTGGCAGCAATTCCACCATATCGACAAAGAAATTAATAAAACCATATCTGTCATCACTGCCTCTCAGCTCAAGCGCCAACGCTTAAAAATACAAGATGCGATTTATAGCCGCCTTAAAGCCTGTGCTTAAGCTTTAAGTATCAGTAATAACACCTAATATACTAACGGGGTTAAGCTAGATTAATTAGCCCGAATATTTATAAATAGATCCATAAATAAGCACGTGGTGTCTATCAGCGGCTGCAACAAAACATAACAAAATAATTATATTTACAAAAAATTTACAAAAAAATATAAAAAATAATGTTTTTAGTCTAAAATACAACAAGATAAAAATATTATTAATTTAAATTAATTTTCTTCTTAATTTAAGAAATAACACAGTAATAATCTAAATAAATGTACAAAAGGGATAAATATGGACTTTAAAAACCTAAAAAAACAAGTATTAAGTCTATTAGGCCAAATTTACCTGTATGAAGGTGAAGATGAAGATAATTATGTCCATATTGCACGTGCCAAGCTAACGCAAAGGGCGATAAGTAAGATTAAGCCCACTGACTCGCTATCAATCATCATACTGGAACTAGAAAACCTTAAAGGCGCACCGGCTTTTAAAGATTACTTTTCTTCTTACCACCCAGAGCCTGCCAATCAGCATTTCGACAACAAACTAAAAAAGATCTGGATTGATTGCCAAAAATGTATAGATGATTGTACGAAAGAAATGAAGGACTGGGAACAAGATTTAAAAGTTCGACAGCAAACTTTAGAAGCTGCAAATACTCACGCTTTGCCCATTTTAGCGGCGATAAAAAGCCAAATTATTAGCAAAATCCAAGGCGAGGGGTTTAAGTTCGGAATTTTTGGCAGCTCATACAGCATTAAAGATGAAGAAACAGGTAACATTTATCCCGTGCCACGAAGAGTATACAAAATCATGAGTCTTCTTAAAGACCCAAGGTTTAGCCCAGCAGAGGTACTAAAAGAAATAAACGCAATAAAAGATCAAGCTGCAAGTGGCTATCAATCGAGTACATTATACTATTTTGGCAGAACTCAAGACTCAACAAATGGGTTTCTTGCTGAACTTAACTGTGAAGCTCCAGCCGCAACTCATTAATAAATATTGGGGCTGACACCTAACTAGACCCTTAAGATCTGTGTATTTGTAATATACATACATCGGTTGTGCATTAGCGTCAAATTAAACTGAATACTTCAAGTGTTAAATTTGAATTTTTAATAAAAATAAAATTAATTTAAAAAATTTATTATTTATAAATATAAAAAAGTAAATTATTTTATTAAAAATAATCAATTAATAACCTACAAAAATAATTTACTAAATATTTACTTTGAAAATTATATATTTATTTTGTCTCTTGAGTAAAATCAAGGTTATCAAGCAAAAATAATTAACTTAAATTTAAGTTCTATGCATACAATCTAAAAAATTATTTTCAATAGCAAGGGGATAAAAGATGTTACCTAAATTTGAAGATATACGTCAAAAAGCACGAGACTTTATAAACCATTTTATACAAAAAAAAGACAAAGGTGAGTTTTGGAAACTTAGTCGCGACTATAAAGAAAGAGAAGAACGAAACGATCTACTTTCTCAAATCAAAGATGACATTGATAATTCTAAATCGGTTTATGACCTACTAAAACCTTTAGGAACAGTCCAAAAAAATGAATTAACTCAAAAATATTTAACCTATAATTGTCCTGAATCAAATCAATTAAAAGAATTTTTAGATGATTGTTTAAATAACTGCGAGCAACACCTAGATAACCTTATCACTAAAAGATTAAACACCATAAAGGATAAAATTTTATCCCACGCCCAAGAAGGTCGCTTTCAGTTTGGATGGGGTGGCAGCTGCTATTCTATCCCAAACGAAAATGGTCCCAACTGGAAAGTACCACGTAGGGTACAGCGCATCTATGAAGCGATTACTGGTAACCTACCTTTAAGTGAGAAACTCACCATAGTAAACGATCTATTAGCCACTGCACGACCTGGTTCTGGTTATAAAGCAGGTCTTCTCTGGTTCGGTAAAACACAAGATTCAACAACTACATTTCTTCAAAGCCTTGACTGTCCTGAACTCCACTAGCCGTTGCTGGGGATGCTTTAAAATAAAAATGCTGGCAGTACTGTAGAAAAAGTACATATTAACAGCAATGCGCAACAATCAGGATATTAGCAAGACTTTTTACAAATGCCTCACTGGACACAGAGAAGTCTAGCTGAGGCAATTTTTTTACCCATGATCACGCTTTGACTAGAATATTTTACTTTAATCATTACGCCTGAATATCCAGACACAATGCAAAGCATAAATACTCAAATTTATAGTAAAGTTATAACAACTCATTTAATACTTGACCTAAGGCGCCCTATTGAGTTTGAATTATAGTAATTTAACACTATAAGACAAGCAACAATACATGAAACAACGAATTACAAGAAACATAATAATCGCTAGCTTGTTAATCATGCTTCCCCTACTCAATTCAGCGAACAGCATTATCGGTGCAGTGGAGCATACTAAAATTCCATTTATTGATGAAAGCATACGCACTCGCATCGACTCTGGTGCAAAAATTGGTGCCATTAGTGGCTTTGATCTTGATATCGTTAATAAAAGCGGCAAAGACTATATTTCCTTTACCTTTGAGAGCCCTAAAGGTCATATTCGCCATCGTTTTACTTTGCCGATTGCTCGCTATATTCATATTAAAGAGCGCCGCAAGCAAGGCTCCGAGAAAAATAAACTAGCCAAGCGCCCAGTTATTGTTTTACCGGTGTGTTTAGGTCACACGGTTAAAAAAATAGAACTTAGCATTCTTGATCGTCGCAATTTTATGTACCCCATTTTGTTAGGTCGTGATGCTATTATTAAATTTAATCGCTTAATTGATCCGGCCCAGCGCTTTATAACTAAGCCTACCTGTCAAAAAAGTGAGCTTACACAATGAGAATCAGCACTAACCTTCACTTTAAGCTTTTGGTCGCAGCATTATTTATTATTGGAATTTTTATCACTTGCTATCAAATTAAAACACTCAATACACCCATTACACCAAGTACTGAAACCTCTGTCTGGACCGTTGAAGCAAAAGTTCAATTTCAACCTGAAAAAAATAAGCCTATCAAAGCTGAACTTACCTTGCCAAGTGCCTATCAAGATAATATGAAAATTCTGAATGAAAAATTTATTTCACGTAATTATGGCTATTCTACTGCTAAAAATAACGACGATATCCGCGTCGTTACCTGGTCTATTCGTCGCGCCAAGGGCCTACAAGCACTGTATTATCATTTTGTCGTCCACCAACAACACCAACCTGGCAAGATCGCAGCACCGAGCCAAACGATAGAAGCTTATCCGTTTATTAATAGCCAAAAAGTTGCCGCGGATGCCCTACTTGCCCCCATCCGTCAGCAATCAGCAGATATTGCAAGCTTTACTCAAGAGACAATTCGCCTCTTAAATCAAAAAGATGATCATAACGCCACATTATTATTAAAAGATGCCGACTCCCCGCTTAAGCGTGCTGTTGTCATCACTCGCCTACTCTCTTTAGCAAAAATCCCGGCAAAAGTTATTTATGGCATTTATTTATTACCTGGCACCACTCAGCCTGTCCCATGGATTGCTAGTTTTAATGGCAAGAAATGGCTTTACTTTAATCCCGTCACCGGTACTGCTGGGCTACCCGATAATGTGATGCTCTGGTCACAAGGAGAGGAGCCACTATTAAAAATTTCGGGTGCAAATCAGGCAAAAATAACCTTTACCGTATCAGAAAGCCATTTAAATGCCTTAGCATTTTTACAGCCTGATCACAGTGAAAAAGCCACTAATTTTATTAACTTTACCTTGTTAAGCCTCCCCTTACAAACTCAAGAGATTTATAAAATCTTAATGACCGTGCCAATTGGTGTGCTAATTATTTTGTTATTACGTAGCTTTGTCGGCATCACCACCTTGGGCACCTTTATGCCGGTATTGATTGCACTGGCTTTTCGCGAAACCCATGTTGTTTGGGGAGTGATTTTATTTACTTTAGTCACCTCCATTGGCCTTTTAGCGCGAGGTTACCTAAATCAGCTACAGCTCCTGCTGGTCCCAAGGCTTGCCGTTATTTTAACGCTAGTGATTATAATGATGGCAATGATCAGCATTTTTAGCTATAAACTCGGCTTTGAACGCGGCTTATCCATTGCCCTCTTCCCGATGGTGATTTTAACCATGACCATCGAGCGTGTCTCTATTTTATGGGATGAACGCGGACCACAAGAAGCACTGATTGCTGCAACCGGCAGTTTAATTACCGCCATTTTAGCTTATCTGGCGATGACCAATAGCTTAATCACCTATTGGGCCTTTGCCTTTCCCGGTTTAACCTTAATTATTCTTGCTATTATGCTCTTAATCGGTCGTTATACTGGCTACAGACTATCTGAACTGCTACGTTTTAAAGCCTTTGCGAGCAAACCATGATCAGCCTGTGGAAGACCTATCAAGCGCTTAAAGCAAAGGGCATTTTAGGCATTAATCAGCGCAATGCTGACTTTATTATTCGCTATAACCAGCGCAAATACTACCCTTTAGTCGATGATAAAATCATGACAAAAACCCTCGCGATTAAAGATGGTATTGCCGTCCCTAAATTATACGCAACCATTAAAACCGATCATGATACTCATCACCTGGAGCAAATTTTAGCTAATCGAACGGATTTTGTCATCAAACCGGCCCGTGGTGCTGGTGGTGATGGTATTTTAGTCATTACCAACCGCCATGGTGAACGTTTTCGCAAAGTCAGTGGTGCACTGTTACACTTAGACGATATTCGTCATCACATTTCTAATATTTTAAGTGGAGTATACAGTCTTGGCGGTCAGCGTGATCAGGCCATGATCGAATACCGCGTACAATTTGATCCATTATTTGAAAAAATTAGCTATCAAGGTGTACCCGATATTCGCATTATTGTCCTCAAAGGCTATCCAGCGATGGCTATGGTGCGTCTACCCACTCGGCTCTCTGATGGCAAAGCCAACCTTCATCAAGGTGCAATTGGCGTTGGCATTGACTTAACAACAGGCATCACCTTAGACGGTGTTTGGATGAATGACCCAATTCATGAGCATCCGGATACTGGCTATGCTGTACCAGGCTTACAGATTCCTCACTGGGATCATTTTTTAAACCTTGCAGCACGCTGTTATGAGCTCACCCAACTGGGGTATTTAGGTGTGGATATTATCCTTGATAAAGACAAAGGCCCACTCATGCTTGAACTTAATGCGCGCCCCGGTTTAAATATTCAAATTGCAAATAATACTGGTTTATTGCATCGCCTGCGTTTAATTGAGCAACAAAGCCAAAAACGCACAGCCGATGAGCGCATTACTTTCATCAAGCACCAGTTCGCAAAAATATAATATTCTAAGTGCCTTTCTCTGCTCCATAAGTGCTAAGTGAGGCTAACCAGCTAATTTAATAAAAATTCAAAACTTCAACAGCCCGTGATTAAATGCGATTTCGGTTTTTTTCAGCTATATTAACTCGTGATTTTGTTAAACAATAATAAAAATTTATTTCAACTTCATCATATAATTTTTTGGTATTCCTTTAACTGAGCAACCAGATGAGTATTGCATTTTCTGCAGCAATAAATGTTTTTTTGACAATGAAAAGCATCAACAGTGTAAATCTAGCTCGCCAATTAGCTGTTGAGTCGTTGGCATTTCATTCGTCTTACCTTCAATGTCAACATGGCCTAAAATTAATGAGTATTTTGCACAGAAAGAATCTAACAGCTAACGCACTATTTGTGCTTTCTCATCAGCAAAACTTATGACGTAATGACTTCTCATCTAAACCAACACGATTCATTTGCTCAGGTAGGCTTAGTTCACTGGGTGCTCGGCTGTAAGTGCGAAAAGTTGTTTCAATTGAACTAATATCTAATGAACAAAAAACATCACGCAGCTGTGATTTTAAAGGTGATTTTCTTCATGTTAAATTAAATAGCCAATAGCATAATCCATACTACTTCCATTGCTTAATCAAAGGTAATGATGACTGCACAACAAGCTGGGGGTAAATTACATTAGCAGCAGACAGCCCTACCTATTTGTATCTATAACATTGACTTGAATATAATTTATATTAATAATTATAAGCTTTAGGTTTGGTCCATACAATGAAAGTTATTTCTTACATGAATTATATATATGAATAAATAACTGCTGATATTTTTTTGTAACAAACCATCGATTAGTTAATATAGAGTTATCATTATGCCTTTAAAGTTAATGTAAAAATTTATTAAACTAAAAGAAGAAAGTGCTGAAGAAATTCCTTTAGATGATAAAACAATATATGAAGAAAAACCTGTTTACTGCTCTATCAATAATTTAGAATACTTTAATCAGGCTAAATCTCAGATAATTTTATTATTAGATAAAATAATTTTTGAAAATCCACTTGCTTTAAATAAGCTGATTGAACTAAAAGACAACTTAGTTAAATTACAACTTACTAGTGACAATAATAATCAAGATGATATAGTCTCGATGCTGAAAAATTTAAAACAGCGTTTCGAGTCTTTATATTATTATAATCGGCCGTTATTAAAGAGCTTAGAAGAAGGTCAACTCTCTGATTTAACTTTTGAATACTGCTATCAAGGAGCTTATACGAATGCGATTATGTTTATTGATCGGGTTATCTCTAATGATGGTATTGATAATTATTTATTATCTGCAAAAAGGGAATTTTTACAGCAACAAGCGCTAAATTATATTACAGAATGAATATAG
>LVCQ01000036.1 GCA_001644975.1 Piscirickettsiaceae bacterium NZ-RLO1 | reverse complement strand
CGCTTACGAGTATAGTTGGTCTGAGCTGATGAAGTTGGCATTGCTGCAGATAAGCTTGGCTGTCTGGGTGTGTGCTAAGTTGGCTTTGTTGGTAAAGTAGTTGGTTAAATTTTAGGTCCAGGCGGTCTTTACAATTGGGGCCAAGCCAACGCGCTGCTTGATTTAAGTGATCTGTTCCCAAGTAAAATTTAATTGCGACTTCAAGATGGTAGGTAGGGTGGGAGGGTGATTCTTGCAAAATAAAATCAAACTCGCCAATAGTTTTTTTATTATTAATCACTTGCTGGCTAAAAAGTATTTTTTCATAGTGATGCTCTTTATAAGCAAATAACAGTAATTGTTCAAAATATTTGCCGATACGTGTGCTGCAATTGTCTAAATGTTGGGTGAGTGGCTTGGGGTTTTGATCGAGTGTCCTAAAGTAATCTATGGAGAGTTTAGGTGGATTAAAATAGTTAACGTGATTGGGTAAGGCATGATGTCGGTTTAGTAGGATAGGGGAGTGAGTGACCCAGTACAGATCACTGACGCATTGGTGCTGGAATTGAATGGCCATAGTAATAATGCTGCGCTGTTTACATTTCAATTAAAAAGGTCACAGGCCCATCATTAATTAATGAGACTTGCATATTCGCACCAAATTGACCAGTGTGGATTTTTGAGTAACTTTTTTGGGCTGTTTGAATGAGAGTATCAAAATATTGCTGTGCTTGATCAGGGGCCAGGCTGCTTGAAAAGCCGGCTCTTAGTCCCTTTTTTGTCTCTGCGGCGAGGGTGAATTGCGGGACAAATAAAATCTGGCCCTGGATATCAGTGACATTTTTATTCATACGGCCCTGTTCATCTGGAAAAATGCGGTATTTAATTAATTTATCGACAAAGCGTGGAATTTGATTAAGTAGATCATTTGCCTCAAAGCCAATTAAAATTAAGCTACCTTGGTCGATACTTGCAATACACTCTCCTGCAATATGGACGCTGGCGCAAGAGACACGTTGAATAAGCCCTTTCATTGTTCAAGATAACCTTAATGCCATGGTATTGGTTGCGCGAATCAATGCATCAATAATTGCCGGTTCATTGGCGCTATGGCCGGCGTCGCGAATAATATTGAGCTGTGATTCAGGCCACGCCTGGTGCAATTGCCAGGCATTTTTAACTGGACAAATCATATCATAACGGCCATGAACAATAATGCAAGGCAGGCTGCTCAGGCGGCCAATATGATTGAGAATACGGTTTTCTTCTATAAAACAATGATGCTTAAAGTAGTGGCATTCGATGCGAGCGATGGCCAGTGCATGGTGAGGGTCTTTTGCCGATTTAACATACTTGGGGTTTGGGTCGAGCGTTGCGCATCGTGCTTCAAAGCTTGCCCACTTTTTTGCTGCATGAAGGCGCTCAATTTCATTATCACCAAATAGGCGCTGATGATAATCGTCAATCAATGTTTGTGTTGAGTTGGTATTAATATGGTGGGTAAAGTCTTGCCAGTAATCAGGGAAGATCTGGCCAACACCGGATTGATCGAGTAACCAGTTAAGATTGCTTTGAGTCGCAAGGAAAATACCGCGTAGAATTAATCCACTGATGCGTTCTGGGTGTTCTTGGGCATACAATAATGATAGGGTTGAACCCCAGGAGCCTCCGAATAGTAGCCATTGTTTAATCTTAAAGTGTTCACGAATTTTTTCTATGTCTGCAATCAGTGCAGCTGTTGTATTATTTGTCACTGAGGCATGAGGAGTGGATTGGCCACAGCCGCGTTGATCAAATGAAATAATCCGATAGGCTTCTGGGTCAAAATAGCGACGACTGCGCTCAGAGCAGCAGCTGCCTGGACCACCGTGAACATAAAGAACGGGAATACCTTGGGGGTTGCCGCTTTCTTCAAGATAGAGGCTATGCTTGGAATCGACCTTAAGTTGGTGGGTGTGGTTGGGCTTGATTCGTGGATAGAGTGTTAGCATATAACCTGCCTCTTCACCTATAATAACCAGTATTTGACTTAACGTTAGCACTTTTTAGTTAATAAGTGAAAAGTGAATATGTGCAATATTTAAGAATATAAAGAATGAAAATTTTAATGAGGGGATCGGTGTGAGCGGATTACTGCTTGATGAAAAACGTATTCAAGAGGTATTAGACGAGGCTGTGGCTGTTGCAAGGCAGTGTCAAGAGGGTAAAGTGGCTGATTATATTCCAGAACTTGCACAGGTGAATCCTGATTTTACTGGGGTTGCAGTCAGATTAATGGATGGTCGTTATTTTTTTGCTGGCGATTCTGACCATGAGTGTTTTAGCTTACAAAGTGTAGCTAAATTAGTATTGCTGATTGGCCTGTTAGAAGAATTTGGGGAAGAGGACGTCTTTTCCTGGGTGAAAGTTGAACCATCTGGCGATGATTTTTCATCAGTCGCACGTTTGGATCAATTTGGTCCTTTACCATCTAATCCGATGTTAAATGCGGGGGCGATTGCGCTAAGTAATCATATTCCAGGCCACAGTGAAGAAGAGCGTTTTGCTTGGCTTAATCATTGGGTAAAGCGCTTATTTGGCAGTCAATTGATGGTTAATATGCAGGTCTTTGCTTCAGAGCGTAGAACGGGTGATCGTAATCGTGCTTTAGCCTACTTATTACGAAGTAACCATATTATTACTGGCAGTGTTGAAGAGACCTTAGAGTATTATTTTTATTTGTGTTCTTTTGAGGCGTCATTGCAACAAAGCTCTTATTTGCCCTATTTACTCGCCCGTTCGGGTTGTAATCCGGCAGGTGAGCAAGTGATTTCTAAAAAAACTGCGCAACATGTCAATGCCATTATGGCAACCTGTGGCTTGTATAATGAGTCAGGTACACATCTGGTACGTACAGGGATGCCAGCAAAAAGTGGTGTTGCCGGTTATATTGTTGCTGTTGTGCCTGATAGTGCGGGTATTGCGGTAGTCAGCCCGCGGATTAATAGAAAGGGTACTAGTGTCCGTGGTGAAATAATATTAGCGCATATTGCCAGTGAACTGGATTGGCACCTTTATCGCTAGGCGATAGGTAAAACTAGCTAATATAAACTATAACTATAGATTAATTGTAGATATAAATTGCTTTAGCTTAAATTTTAGTTTAGGAAAAACGTAATGAAATTCTCACTTGATTTGGCTAGTGATTGTGTTCAAGTCATTGCCCATCGTGGTGCGAGTGCCGAGTATCCAGAAAATACTTGGATGGCTTTTGAGTATGCGCATGCACAAGGAGCCCAGTGGTTGGAATTTGATGTTTGGGTTAATGCAGATGGTGTGCCAGTTATTTTTCATGATGAGTCGTTGGAGCGTATGACCAATGGGGTAGGTAATATTACTGAGGCGAGCAATGCTTACCTATCGTCATTGCAAATTAAACACCAAGGGCAATTGCTTGAGAATGAAAAGATTCCACACTTAGAAGCTGTATTAGCTTGGTTGGATAAATGTCAACTAAGCGCCAATATTGAATTAAAAGGTATAGAAAAGAAGATCTCTTCATGCTCAGCTTCACCTTTAGATTTAAAGGCAACTGCAAAAATTATTTGTGCGGTGATTAAGAAATTTCCAAGTTTACGTTCATCTTTGGTGATTTCTAGCTTTTCTTTGTCGCTATTAGCTGCTGCCAGGAACGAGTTGCCTCATTATGCTTTAGGTCTTTTGGTCGATCATTGCTTATCTACACATACACAGGGGGTAGCTGTAGAAGAAAGTCAGCGTTATCTTACAGTATTTAAGCAGCTCGATTGCTATTCGTTGCATGTGAATCAGCAAGGTTTAGATCAACAGTGTGTGCGCTATTTAAAACGGTTATTTAACTGCCCATTATTAAGTTATACCGTTAATGATCGTGAAAGAGCAAAAATGTTATTGGCTTGGGGGGTGGATGCTGTATTTAGTGATTACCCTACATTGCTTAATGGTATCTCTTGCTGACTATCTTGGTGCACCTAGTGAGTTCTAAATTTTGACAGCGTATGAATGACTTTAATTGCATCGGCGGTTTCTTTGACATCGTGTACTCGCAGTATTTTAGCGCCATTTTGCGCAGCAATAAGTGCACTGCTGACACTGATTTGCAGGCTATCATCATCTTTACTAAGCAAGCGCGATAGGAAGCCTTTACGCGATAGACCAACTAAAATGGGGTGTTTAACCGCTAAGAACTGTGGCAAGTGATAGAGCATATAGAGGTTTTCATCGTCACTTTTGCCATAGTGGCCACCACCAAAACCTGGGTCGACGACAAGCTTGTTAGGGCTCATACCCGCTGCAATTAGCTTGGTAGAGAGTGACGTGAGGTCTGTGATAATCGCAGCAACCCTTTGCTGGTAATATGCACTATTGCTATCCGCGTTTTTACTTTGATCTAGGCTGGTTCTGTTATTTAAAAACGCCGGATCAGGCCAGTGCATAATGCAGGTATATACGCCGCTTGCAGCTAATTGGTCAGCAATATCAATTGATATTGTACCTTGCTGTATATTAATCATATCAATATTGGTCTTTAATACCTCAAGAATGGTTGAGGTATTAAAACTATCGATACTTAAGAAAGTATCATGGCCTAGATGAGTGCGGATGGCCGTTACGGCTTCCATTACCAGGGCAAGTTCTTCCTTAGGATTGATTAACTGATTAATATTAATGCTTGGATTGGTTGCTATGGCACCAATATCGAGAATTTCAGCGCCAGCGTCGACCATGCGCTCTGCTTGTTCAAGAACGGAGTTTATACCAAGTGCCGGCTTATGGAATGACTCTGGTGTCAGATTAATAATTCCCATGATGTATGGGATATCTCTTGCTAAATTTAAATTATTTCTTTGGATAGTCATGTGTGTTGCTAAAATTAATGAGTATTTAAAAATTCACACTGGCTTATATTAAAATAATTTGCACTTTTTGTATTCATTTTAGATATAAAATTTCAGTATGATGCCAGTCTAAATATAAATGATATGTGCGGCTGTTGGAAAGTGGCGAAAAAATTATGTTTTATCTGGTTGTTAGCGTCTTGTTTAGCCCGATTTCATCAGGCGTGCTTTTTGGCGCTGCCAGTCGCGATTTTTTTCAGTTGAACGCTTGTCATGGTCCTTTTTACCTTTGGCAAAGGCAATTTTTAATTTAGCTCGACCTTTAATCCAATACATGGACAATGGAACGATGGTATAGCCATCACGCTCAACGGCACCGATGAGTTTGCTAATTTCGTAATCATGTAATAATAATTTGCGTGTGCGTGTTGGATCTGCTTTAACATGTGTGCTGGCCGTATTGAGTGGCGTGATATGCGAGCCAATTAGAAAGACTTCGCCTCGCTTAATTAGCACATAGCTTTCGGCAAGCTGCAATTTACCTGCACGTAGGCTTTTTACTTCCCAGCCTTGCAAAACCATACCCGCTTCATAAGTTTCTTCAATACTATACTCATGGCGTGCTTTGCGATTAACTGCGATGGTATTGTCTGGTGTTTTAACTTTCTTCTTTGCCATAATGATAATGATCTATAAATGTAATCTTAAATATATTAATGAGAGAATTAAGGGTATTCCTATAATTTCTGTGATGAGACTGGGCTTTCATGTAACAGGCCCCTATAATAAGGGACTTTATCAGTCAAGACCAGTAAAATTTAGTGAGTATCTCCTGTGAAAGTGAATCGAAAAGCACTGGTGCCTTATTGTGTTGAAGAAATGTACCCGTTAATCCAAGATATTGAACACTATGCTGAATTTTTGCCTTGGTGCAGTAAGTCGGTGATTCTTAGTGAGTCTGATGATGCGGTTGTGGCCAGATTAACAATTAGTCGGGGAAGTTTAAAAAAATCGTTTACGACACGTAATCGAGGTATTGAAAACCAAGCGGTGTATATGGAGCTTGTGGAGGGACCTTTTCGATCATTGACAGGATGCTGGCGTTTAGAGCCACTGGCAGACAATGCCTGTAGGGTATTGCTTGATGTTGAGTTTGAATTTTCGAATAAGTTGGTTGCCATAGCGTTTGGACCTATTTTTAATACAGTGGTCAGCTCAATGGTTGATGCTTTTTTAAAGCGTGCTCGTGTTATTTATGGAGAGCGTGAATTATGAATGTTGAAGTCTTTTATGGTGCGAGTGCAGATGAGCAGGAATTGATCAAATTAGACTTAGAAAATTCACAAGCAACGGTTTTAATGGCATTAGAGCAGTCAGGGGTGCTGGTAAAGCATCAGCTTGCTGTTGATGCTCTCGAGTGTGGTATATGGAATCGCCAGGTTAAGCTTGATCATCTTTTACAAGAGGGAGATCGTGTTGAAATTTATCGCGCGCTTTTGATTGATCCAAAAGAGGCGAGGCGCTTACGCGCTGCCAAACGGCAATGTTGAGCTGATGGATAAATCCTGCAAAAAAGCAGTTGAGTTGTTGATAGTGCAGTGTTTATTAATATCACAGCGCAATGGAATCTTAGTTGGCAAGCTTGTGCTGCAAGAGTTAAAAGCAGATATTTCTTGGTTGAGAATCTGTTTTCCTAGGGTGTGATCTGCTGGGTTCGTTGATGAAAACAGATAGCAGACGCCGTGAATACTTGTTAATAAGCCTTGGTTATAGTTTTCTTCAGAGTTGTTAATCGCATTTTTAAACCAGCGGCTAAAATGGCTTAATTGCTTGATTTCGGTTTCCGAATCTTGCACTTGATTTGAAGTTAATTTTTCAAACCAAGTATGCTTAATTGGTGCTAAGATATTTTTTCTCACCCAAGTATTACAAGCAGCTTGGCTATTAAAATCGGGTGAAAAAGGCAATTTTAAAGCGAAACTTGTTAGCAAGCTAAAGCTTAATATTAAGCTGGTAAGCCAGCGTACTCTCATTTGATGTCCGTATTTCTTTAATAACTAATCGCCATCCTAGCTTAGCAATGCTTTCTTAACTAAGAATGAAGTGCAAAGCCGATCATTATTATATCGGCTGCTGTTTGATAATGATATAAATTTATTAAGTTATTTTATATATTATTTTAAGGGTTTTGGTGTCAGCCCTGCGTAGGTGCCGTAAATTTGAGTTAAGCGAGTGCCAGTAAATAGCAAGGTGAGGCGTTTGGCTGGTGCTGTAGGGTAGCTACTGGTGTAAACATAGTCCCAACGTCCCTTATGGAATGGATCTTTTATGTCAGGTGCGCCTAGAAGGTAATTGACTTGTGTTTGTGTCATACCTACTTTAAGTTGATTGAGTTGTTCACCAGAGATGAGGTGGCCTTGCTTGACTTGTGCTTGCCAGGGAAAATTACTGCACGCACAGAGCAATGTGATTGCTGTTGCAAGAATGGCGTATTTGCTGATATTTTTAATTTGCATCATTAAACATTCTATTTAAACTATGTAGGTGCTATCATACCGAAGAACACCGAATTTGGTAAGTCCTTAACGCAATGTAGAGGTAACCTTTGTCTCAACAAGACTTAAAAAAAGTTGGTTTACGTGTTACGTTGCCACGCTTGAAAATATTACAAATCTTAGAGAATTCCCAACAACGCCATGTGAGCGCAGAAGATGTTTACCGTATGCTGTTAAGCGCAGGCGATGATGTAGGACTTGCTACCGTTTACCGTGTATTGACTCAATTTGAAGAAGTGGGTTTGATCAACCGCCATAATTTTGAGGGTGATCATTCTGTATTTGAGCTAAACCGAGGTGAGCATCATGACCATATGGTCTGTACACGCTGTGGTGCTGTAAAAGAATTTCATGATGAAGTGATAGAGCAAAAGCAGCAAGAGGCAGCAGAGAAACTCGGGTTTAATATGACCGACCACGTCATGATTATCTATGGCACTTGTCAGGACAAGAAACAGTGTAAGAAAAATCAGTCTAAAAAAGTAAAACTTTAATTGCTATGATCTCAATCGAGGTGACTAACAGCCATTTTAGGGGTTCGCTGTGAAGTGATATTTGGTGTGCATTGTGATTGGCATGGCTTTAAAGAAAGCGTGTAAATTGCTTGGGCGGCTAAATTTTCACCGCTACCCGCATATTTTACTTGATGTGAGTGAAGTGTTAGTGCTTTGATTTGGCAAATATCTGCAGATGTTGCTAGGTGTAATTGGCTGCGGCTCATTGTCTCTCCCTGATTATTGGCTATACCATGCTGCCATTTGTACATCAATGTCTTTTATATGCCTTAAGTGATGTTATTTTTTACTTAAATTAAGCACAGATCAACTCTTTTGCATGGGCAAGAGTAGTTGCTGTAATGTGCACACCGCCTAAAATACGTGCTAGTTCTTGAATGCGCTGTTCTTGGTTTAGAGTGTCGAATGCGGTGCTCGTTGACTGTTTGGACGTTTGCTTACTGACTTTAATGTGATGATGGCCGAGGGCGGCGACTTGTGGCAAGTGAGTAATGCAGAGAATTTGACAGTGTTCGCCTAAAGTGCGCAATAATTGGCCGACAACTTCGGCGGTTGAGCCACTGATTCCGGTATCAGCCTCGTCAAAAATTAATGTTGCTGGCTGCATCTTTTCTGCGCAGATCACTTGTAGAGCTAAGGCAATACGTGATAGTTCGCCTCCAGAGGCAATGCTGTGCAAGGGGCCTTGATCAAGGCCAGGATTCGTTTGAATAAGCATGGTGATTTTATCTTGGCCATGTCCACTGATCATGTTGTTATCGCTACATAAGTCAATGCTAAAAACAGCGTGAGTTAGGCCAAGCGTACGAATCAACTGCGTAATTTTTTGGCTTAAGGCTAAGGCAGATTGCTGTCGGGATGTAGATAGCTGCTTGGCAGCTGCTTGGTAGTCTTGTTCTTGTAAAGTGCGCTTTTTTTTAAGTTGATCAAGCTCGTTTTGACGATCATGGTTGTGCTGGAACTTTTCTTGTAAATGCAGCCAGGTATTATATAGCTCATGGGCTTCAACTTTATGCTTTCTGGCGGTGCTATGAATTTTGTCCAGACGTTTTTCGATATGTTGTAGGCGTTCTTCATCGGGTTCAAAATAACCGCTTAATTGTTGTAGTTCACTATTAGCTTCACTTAATTGGATGTGTGCCTGTTTGATATATTCGCAGATATCATTGCCTTTTGGATGATGTTCAGCGAGGTAGTTTAAACGTGACTCTAAAGACTCTAGTTGGCTGATTATGTTACGATCGCCGCTTAAATGTTCTAGTGCTTGATAGCACTCTGTTTTTAAACTGTCATGCTGATGTAAGGTTTTATGTTCGTTGTTAAGCAGCTCTACTTCACCTGCTTCAAGGTTAAGTTCCTCGAGCTCGGCAATTTGATATTCAAGTAGTGTGAACTCCGCTTGCTCGGCATCGTGTAGTCTTTGAATATGTTGCAGCTGTTCGTGTGTTTGTTTATAAACGTGGTAGTGAGTTTTCACCTGAGTTAACTGGGTGAAGTGGTTACCATAGGCATCAAGCAATTCACGTTGTTTATCTTCTGATTTTAAACTGTAGGCTTCATGTTGACCTTGAATTTGAAAACAGTGTTGGGCAAAGTGTTGTAGGTTATGCAAGCTTGTACGCCGGCCATTGATATACACTTGTGAGCGGCCATCGCTAGAGAGAGTGCGGCGAATAATGCACTCTTGGTACTCTATGTTTTTTGTTGCTTTATGGTCGCTTGTTCTTAGCTCTACATCCGAATCTAAATCTAACTCTAATTCTTGTTGCTTGAGCCACATGTGTGCGTTAGATTGGGTGGCTAATCGTAAGGTTGCTTGAATTTCTGCGCGTTTAGCGCCTGTGCGAATAAACTGGGTATTGGCGCGACCGCCAAGCAACAGATGGGTTGCATTCATTAAGATGGACTTACCTGCTCCAGTTTCACCGGTTAATACTGTTAAGCCTTGACTTAAATTAATTTCAGCACGTTCAATTGTTGCAAAATGACGCAAAAAGAGTTGTGTTAACATTCAGATTTCTTTCTTGTTTACTTTATTTAAATTATTTTTATATGTTATTGATTTTAAATATCTTTAATTTCTATGGCTCTAGAATCTACTTAAGTGGTGTTAGATTTTAATATTTGTAATCTATTGATTAATATATATTTGTTTTTTTAGTTTAATAGAGCTGTTGCCCCCAGTTAAGCTTGCTGCGCAACACGGCATAATAATCATAATGCTTAGGGTGGAGTAGGCGCAAGTGGCCAGTTTGTTGTTGGATATGAATTTCATCACCCGGTTGGATTTCAAAGTGTAATTGGCTATCAAAGCTGACTGTTGGGTAAGTTTTTAAATGAGGAGCAAGCTTGATAACGATATGGCTGCTATCAGGGACGACTAAAGGGCGACTGGTTAGGTTATGGGGAAACATCGGAACAAGCGCAATGGATTGCATGCTTGGATGTATAATGGGGCCACCACCGGAGAGAGCGTAGGCAGTTGAACCGGTGGGTGTTGAGATAATCAGGCCATCGGCGCGTTGATTACAGACAAAATGCCCGTCAATGAAGACTTCAAACTCAATCATGCGTGCGAGGTCCCCAGGGCTTAAGACAATGTCATTTAAGGCATTGCTGCCATGGCTTTCACCGACTTGATGGCGCAGGTTACCTGTCAATAAAAAGCGCTTTTCTTCGATATATTTTTTTTCCAGAACAGGCAGTAGCTCTTCTGTTAGGTATTGAGGCGTAATATCAGTTAAAAAGCCCAGTGAGCCGCGATTAATACCAATGAGTGGAATGTTATACATAGAAAAATGGCGTGCGGCAGCTAATAAGTTACCATCACCACCGACGACAATAGCAACTTCACAGTGTTTGTGTAGTGCTTCTAACTGATTGTTTTGAATTGTCGTATTTTTAATAAATGCTGCGGTTTGTTGTTCTAAAACCAGCTCACGTTGGTGTTGATTGAGCCAAGTGATTAATTGGTTGAGTGTGTCGGCCACTTGTGGATTGGTATGAGTGCCCAGTAATGCAATGCGTTTAAAGAACACGGCGAACTCTCCTTCTTATTTGCACTAATTATGCGTGATGTTGTCAAACTGCGCTAGAGTTAGATTTTTAATTCAGCTCTTGAAGTTTTGTCATGGTGGCCTTATATAGACGGCTATATCAATTATTTTATTTTTAAAGAAGGTTTTAGAGGGGGTTGCATGACTGAGAAAGCACCAATGCAAGATGACAGTGTGGCGCATGCAGAGATGAAAGAAGAGAATATCTCGGTTAAACAAGATGCTGGTGCTGCTGCCGCGGAGGAAGTGGGGCTGCTAGATCGTATTACTGAGTTAGAAACTGCGTTGGCAACCGCTGAAACGAAAGCAAAAAATCATTGGGATATGGTTCTTCGAGCAAAAGCGGAATCTGAAAATGCGCGGCGTCGTTTTGAGCGTGAAGCGATTCAAGCACGTCAGTTTGCGCTGGAAAAATTTTCGCGCGAGTTGCTTGATGTTGTTGATACGCTAGAGCGCGCCTTAGAAACCCAAGGTGAGGGTGAAGCCTTTACTACTATGCACCAAGGTATTGAATTAACGCTAAAAATGTTGAGTGATCGTTTAGAAAAGTTCAATGTTAAGTCGATTGATCCTGTAGGTGAAGCCTTTGATCCTGAGTTACATGAAGCAATGAGTATGATCGAAGATCCACAGGCTGCGCCGAACTCTATCGTTGCTGTGATGCAAAAGGGCTATTTATTGAATGAACGCTTACTACGCCCGGCTCGCGTGATTGTTGCAAAAGCACAACCTGAAAAAAAAGTCGATGAAAGTGCTTGAAACCGGTTACTGTCGTCCTCATCTTAAAAACAGTTAAGAATATTTGGTTTTAAAGTAAGAATTTTGATGAATTTAATGAATTTGATCGTTTATCTAGGAGAAGTTTAATGGCTAAAATTATCGGTATTGATTTGGGAACGACCAACTCCTGTGTTGCTGTTCTTGATGGTGAGAAACCGCGTGTAATTGAGAGTGCAGAAGGTGATCGTACGACACCCTCTATTGTCGCTTATACCAATGATGGGGTTACAGTCGGTCAACCGGCTAAACGTCAAGCGGTGACCAATCCAAATAATACCTTGTTTGCAGTCAAGCGTTTAATTGGTCGTAAGTTTTCTGATGATACGGTACAGCGTGATATCGAGCGCCTTCCTTATACAATTGCTGCAGCGGATAACGGTGATGCCTGGATTGATGTCAATGGTGAAAAACTAGCGCCACCACAAATTTCTGCACAAGTACTCGCAAAGATGAAAAAAACAGCCGAAGATTATTTGGGTGAAGACGTTAAAGAAGCAGTGATTACAGTTCCTGCCTACTTTAATGATGCGCAACGTCAGGCGACGAAGGATGCGGGGCGCATTGCTGGTTTAGATGTTAAGCGTATTATCAATGAGCCAACAGCTGCCGCACTTGCTTATGGTATGGATAAAAAGCGTGGTGATGGTGTTATTGCTGTGTATGACTTAGGTGGTGGTACTTTTGATATTTCTATTATTGAAATTGCTGAAGTGGATGGCGAGCATCAGTTTGAAGTTTTAGCGACCAATGGTGATACGCACTTAGGCGGTGAAGACTTTGATTTACGCTTAATCAGTTATTTAGTTGCTGAGTTTAAAAAAGAGCAAGGTATCGATTTAAATAATGATCCACTAGCATTGCAACGTTTGAAAGAAGCCGCTGAAAAAGCCAAAATCGAGCTGTCTTCAACTCAGCAAACAGATGTGAACTTACCTTATATTACAGCGGATGCAACCGGTCCTAAGCACATGAATATTCGCGTAACACGGGCCAAATTTGAATCATTAGTAGAAGATCTGGTAGAAGGAACGATTGAGCCATGTCGTGTGGCACTAAAAGATGCGGGTTTATCAGTGAGTGATGTAACCGATGTGATTTTAGTCGGTGGCCAAACACGGATGCCAAAAGCACAAGAGGTCGTTAAAAATTTCTTTGGTAAAGAGCCGCGTCGTGATGTGAACCCAGATGAAGCAGTTGCAGTGGGTGCAGCAATTCAGGGCGGTGTGTTGGCCGGTGATGTTAAAGATGTCCTGTTATTAGACGTTACACCACTATCGCTTGGAATTGAAACCATGGGTGGGGTGATGACGAAGTTGATTGAGAAAAATACGACGATACCAACAAAAGCTTCGCAAACTTTCTCAACGGCGCAAGATAATCAAACGGCGGTGACTGTGCATGTGTTGCAAGGTGAGCGCGAAGTGGCGACAGGCAATAAATCACTGGGTCGTTTTGACTTAGCCGATATTCCGCCGGCACCACGTGGTATGCCGCAAGTTGAGGTGACTTTTGATATTGATGCGAATGGTATTTTAAATGTGTCGGCTAAAGATAAAGGCACGGGTAAAGAGCAGTCGATAGTTATTCGTGCCTCTAGTGGCTTATCGGATGACGAAGTGGATGCGATGATCAAAGATGCTGAAGATCATGCTGATGATGATAAAAAATTCCAAGAACTAGTCGGTGCGCGTAATAATGCTGAGGCGATGATTCACGCGACGGAAAAAGGCTTAAAAGAAGCAGGTGACAAAGTCGCTGCTGATGATAAAACAGCCATTGAAAAAGCGATTAGTGAGCTAAAAGATGTTGTCAGCGGTAATGATAAAGCAGTGATTGATGAAAAAGTTGAAGCATTGACACAGGCTTCGGCAAAGATGGCTGAAGTGCTTTATGCTAATCAGGGGGCAGAGGCTGAGGCGGCAGCAGCGGCTGGAGCAGAGCAGGCTCAACCTCAAACGGATGAGAAGAAAGATGATGATGTCGTTGATGCTGAGTTCGAGGAAGTAAAAGACAAAAAATAAGCCTAGTTTTTTACCGTTTGAACGACATTAATAAAAAGCGCGGTTTACCGCGCTTTGTCTATAAAGAATATGAAGGTGAGCGATGAGTCAGCGCGATTATTATGAAATTCTAGGAGTTGCCCGTAATGCCAGTGATGCTGAGCTTAAAAAAGCTTATCGTCGTTTGGCGATGAAATATCACCCTGACCGTAATCCAGGGGACACTGCAACCGAAGCTAAGTTTAAAGAAGCTAAAGAAGCCTATGAAGTCTTAAACAATAGCCAAAAGCGTGCGGCTTATGACCAGTTTGGTCATGCTGGGGTTGACCCACAAGCCGGTGGCTTTGGTGGGGGTGCTGCTGGTGCTGGAGGCTTTGAGGATATCTTTGGCGATATCTTTGGTGATATCTTTGGCGGTGGTGGTGCAGGTCGTGCACGTGGCAGCCAACGCTCTTCTGCTCAACAAGGCGCTGATTTGCGTTATCACCTAGAATTATCGCTAGAAGATGCAGTGAAAGGCACAACAGTTCAAATTAAAGTGCCGACTTTTGTCAGTTGTGAGCGTTGTCATGGCTCAGGCGCGCGTTCAGGTTCTAAGCCGGTGACTTGCTCAACTTGTGCTGGGCATGGCCAAGTGCGTATGCAACAAGGTTTCTTCTCTGTGCAACAAACCTGTCCCGCGTGTCATGGTGCCGGCACGACCATTAGTGACCCTTGTGGTGCATGCTCAGGGCAAGGGCGTGTGCAGAAAAATAAAGCGCTGTCGGTACAGGTGCCCGCTGGCGTGGATGAGGGTGATCGTATTCGCTTAAGCGGTGAGGGCGAGGCAGGCTTACATGGTGGCGTTGCTGGAGATCTTTATGTGCAGATTGCAATTAAGCCACATAAACTTTTTAAGCGTGATGGTCAGAATTTATCATGTGAGATTCCCATTAACTTTGTAACTGCTGCATTAGGTGGTGAGTTGGATGTGCCGACCTTGGATGGCCGAGTAAAATTACGGATTCCTGCTGAAACGCAAACAGGCAAAACCTTTCGCTTAAAAGGCAAGGGTGTGAAACCTGTGCGTGGTGGTGCGATTGGCGACTTAATGTGTACTGTGGTTGTAGAAACACCAGTAAAATTAGGTGACAAACAAAAAGAGTTGTTGCGTGAGTTTAGTGAGAGTATGAGCGCTGGTCGTAATCATTCACCTAAGAGTTCATCTTGGTTATCGGGCGTTAAAAAATTCTTTGAGGATATGTAACCCTATGAGAAAACGCTTAGTGTTAGTCGGTGCTGCAGGTCGCATGGGACAGGCTATTATTCAGTGTTTGCGTAGAGAAGCGTACGGCAAGCTTGAACTAGTTGCTGCAATTGGCCGTGAGACTAGCCCTTTATTGGGGCAGGATATCGGTGAGATTGCAGGTGGTGCGTGTATGGATGTTTTACTTAGCGCATCATTGGGGCAAGCGTTGAGGCATGCTGATATTGTGATTGATTTTACACCAGCAGAGCAGATGATGGCGCATCTTGCACTGTATGAGCAAATGGGCGTGGCTGTAGTGACGGGGTCGACCGGATTGACTGATGTGCAGATGGGGCGCTTGCAGCGTACTGCTGTGACATTACCATTGTTATGGGCGGCTAATATGAGCTTGGGTATTAATGTCTTGCTTGATGCTTTACGCCGTACTGCACGAGCAGTAGGTAAAGATGCAGACATTGAAATTATAGAAGCGCATCATCGCAATAAAATTGATGCACCTTCTGGAACAGCAAAAGTGTTAGGTGCGACAATTGCCGATGAGTTAGGGTGCTCTTTAGCGGAGACTGCAAGTTATGGGCGCGTAGGCAATACAGGCGTTAGAGATAAGCAGGAAATTGGCTTTTCTAGCATTCGAGCGGGTGATATTTTTGGCGAACATACGGTGTTATTTGGGCTTGTTGGGGAGCGTATTGAGTTGACCCACAGGGCCTCAAGTCGTGACTGCTTTGCTAAAGGTGCACTGCAAGCTGCAGCATGGCTAAGCTTACAAACAGCGGGCTGGTATAGCATGGCAGATGTGTTAAATCATTAATAATTAGATCGGCTTGAAGAATTTCGATTGAAATATAACAGCAATGAAACAGAAGAGATAGATCTGCCAATATGAACAGGCAGAGAGGGTAAGAGCGATGAATACTAAAATTCCAATGACAAAAAATGGTGCAGGTTTATTACAGCGTGAACTTGATCAATTAAAAACAGCAGACCGTCCTAATGTCATTCGTGCGATCGCAGATGCACGTGAGTTAGGTGACTTGAAAGAGAATGCTGAGTATCATGCTGCACGTGAACGCCAGGCTTTTATTGAAGGTCGTATTCTTGAGGTTGAAGGCAAGTTGTCTAATGCACAAGTAAT
This sequence comes from Piscirickettsiaceae bacterium NZ-RLO1, assembly GCA_001644975.1. GTDB lineage: Bacteria > Pseudomonadota > Gammaproteobacteria > Piscirickettsiales > Piscirickettsiaceae > Piscirickettsia. The sequence continues at coordinate 7,157 of LVCQ01000036.1, read as the reverse complement.
TGATATTACTCAATTGCCACCGAGTGGGCGCGTCATTTTTGGTACAACGGTTAGTTTGATTAATGTTGAAACAGATGAAGCGGTGCGCTATCAGATTGTCGGTGAAGATGAAGCGGACTTAAAAGAGCAAAAATTATCTGTGACTTCGCCAATTGCCCGTGCTTTAATTGGCAAAGAAGAAGGTGACTCGGTACAAGTTGATGTTCCTGGTGGTGTTGTTGAGTATGAAATTGATAAAGTTGAGCATCTTTAGTTAATCTTGTAAGTTATTTAAATTGTTAGAACAGCCACTGAATGTGGCTGTTGTTTTTTATAGAATTATCATTATTAAAATGGATTTTGATAACAAAAATAGAAAAAATAGAAAAAATAGAAGGGAAGTTATTTATTTTGGCTCTAATGGTTTATTTTAAGTATTTATAGAAATTGTAGATTGCGGATTTTTATTTATTTTTATCGTAATGCGCATTAATTTCTTATCTGTCTTTTTGCCAGAGTATTGCTGCTTTTGTCATTATTTTGTAACATTTCTTTGTTAGAATCTGCAAGAGTTTATGGTGTTACAGATAGAGATTTAATATGTCAGATATACCCAGTGTACAGTTAAATAATCGTTTAAGCCGTGATAGTTATTGGTATCGTTGGTTGATGGGGGCGATGGGGTTGTTTGTGAATGGGTTCGACTTATTCATGATTGCGGTGGCACTGCCTTTGATTATTCATGTTTATCAGCCTAGTGCGACTGTAATCGGTATGATTGGTGCGTCAACAACCTTAGGTGCAATCGTTGGTGCGATCGTGATGGGGCGCTTAACGGATGTGTTAGGACGACGTAAATTATTACTCGTTAATATTTTGTTCTTTGTTGTCTTTACGGTTTTATCCTCACTGTCTTGGGGGGTGGTTTCGCTGATTGTTTTCCGCTTTTTGCTCGGTATTGCAATTGGTGGTGAGTATCCTCTTTCATCTACTTACATTGCTGAAAGTATGCCAAAGCACCTACGCGGCCGCTTTATGACCGCAGGCTTTGCTTTTCAGGCGTTTGGTGCATTACTGGGTGCAGTATTGGGTGTCATTATCCTGAATTTTTATCCTTCTGATAATGCGTGGCGAGTGATGCTGGCTTTAGGGTTAATTCCTGCGGTTGTGTTGTTTTTATTACGTCGAGGCCTACCTGAGAGTGAGAAGTGGCTTAAGATGCGCCAAGAGAAAAAGCAAGCGCGGACAGCACAGTTAGGTTATCGTGAACTATTTAAGAAGAAGTATATAAAGATTACGATACTAACATCAGTATCGTGGTTTATCATGGATGTGGCGCTGTATGGCTTAGGCTTTTATACGCCAATGATCTTTTCCCAGTTTGGGGCGTCTCCGGTGACTAATTTTATCTTGCAAGATATTGCGTCAACGCAAAATGCGATTATTCTTGATTGTTTTTTATTAATCGGTGTTTTTATCGCGATGCTAGGGATCGAGCGTTGGGGGCGTTTACGTTTGCAGAAGTTTGGCTTTTTAGGCATGGCGCTAGGGCTTGGTATTTTAGCAAGTTCGGGTGAAGTTGGAGCCATGATGCATGTACCTTTATTATTTACAGGGTTTATACTGTTTTATTTAATGGTTAATGCCGGGCCGAATCCGACAACTTATATGTTGCCAGCTGAGCTGTTTCCAACAGAGATTCGCGCCTCAGGTCATGGTTTTGCTTCAGCATCAGGTAAGCTCGGTGCAACTCTAGGCGTCTTTTTCTTGCCGATTTGTGTAGAAGCATTTGGTTTAGGTATAACCGTGGGCACAATTGCTGTGCTGTGTATCTTAGGATTTGTTGTGACGACTATCTTTGGTGTAGAGACAAAGGGTCGTGAGCTAGGTGGGGAATTTGAGAAGAGTGAAAACATTGTTACTTTTTCTCAAAAGGCATCTTAAAAAGCAATTTAAAGTGCGTTAAGTGTTTATTCGCTTAGTAAAAGAGCCTGTTTATGGCTCTTTTTTAGTTTTGAGAAGTATTAATTGATATTGGCAAGCTCTTCAAAACCACGTTTATGGCAATCATGTCCTTCACGCCAGCCAGTGAGCCAGTAATTGCGTCTATTGTTGCCGTGAAATGGGCAAACTTCTTGTGATTGTCCAAGAAGTCCAGCACGGTAGCCGCGTTGATATGCGCGAGAATCAGGGTCGCGTTTTTGTCTTTGCATGGCTTGTCCTTCTATTAATGAAAGAGGGGTGAGTCTTTGAGTATATCCCAGGGGATAATTAGTCTGGCAAGGATAGTTTATTTAAATTGATTCATTATTTTTTATAAATCAAATTTCTTGATTGCTTTTATTTTGTTTTTCTGCAATGTATAGGCCTGCTTGGCTGTATTATATCAGGTATATATGGACCTTTTAGCTTAGGCAGGCGTAAGGTGTGTTGATACTTCAATTTAAAAAGTATTAAGCAATAGCGTCAATATCAGAGACTTGGTGGGCTTTGATAATGTCATTGAGGTTTTCTTCAAGTATCAGCAGTTTTAGAATATCGTATGAGAAATTGGCGGATATTTGATAAAGGCGCTCTGCTTGTATGCTCTCTTGACCAAATAATGGAATCATTGAGCCACAGGTGAGGTTAAATTCACTTAATGGATAAAGGCGCGTGATAATTAATGTCCGTACGGATAAATCCATTTGTGTGAGTTTGCGATCAGTAACACACATGCTTTGGCCTGATTTTAGGTCACTGATTAAAGCTTCATCACGTGAGAGGACTGTATCGACAGAATAAAGACCCAGTTGGCTTTCCTGCATAATATGTAGTAGTTCTAATTCTTCTATTGTCCATTTGCAGCGGGGGTCTTTAAGTGCGTTGTTTATAAAATCTTGGCCGTCGACTTTGTGGTGGTATAAGCAATAATCGATCAGCAAGTCTTCGTGGTCAGGTTTTTTAGCAGTGACATTATTATGAGCATCGACCATTTTAAACCGCTTGGCAAACTTATGAAGAGTATCTTGTGGGAATTTTTTTAATAATCGTTGGTGTAGTTGAAAGTTGGTTTCTTTGTAATGGCGATAGAGCGAGCGCCGCGGTAGGGTAGTTTGCATAGTATGAGCCTTTGTTATTTGATCAGTCATGAGGGTTGAATGGTTCATTGTTGCTAGCTTGGGTCGGTATTTTATAGCTTTCTTCAGCCCATGCACCTAAATCGATGAGGCGGCAGCGTTCAGAGCAAAAGGGGCGTGCTGTTGCACTTTTAATATCGACGTCTTTTTGGCAAGTGGGGCAGGGGCGAACAAGTATCATGTTAGATTACCTTTGATTTTACTATAAACCACATTGCATAAAAAATACGTCAACTGTCTGCTTAAGTGCAAGCGGTTTTTCACCTTGACTGCTGACTAATAAACGGATGTTAATACAATGACGGTTTGCACTAATTTCAGGGAAGGCGATATGGTGAGCAGGAATGCCAAGGCGGATGAGTGGATAATAACGTTGTGGCTCTAAAGTGCGCTGGTGGTGTCCTTGTTTTAAGCTGATTATTTCTGTATGGCAGCAGTCACGAAATAGCTGCATCAAAAAATTGATATTTTGGTCCAATGGCTCAAGTTCACCGAGCCACTGTTGCAGATCGTATTCACGTTGTGAGTAACTTTGATAAAGCCATTGGTGTAGTATAGGCAATTCAAAGGAATTACAGATACGTGCTTGTTGTTTGTGTTTGAGCCCTTGCAGTAAATAATGCTGTTGTAAGCTGTAACCAAATTTATCTTTATGTTTGCTCAACTGGTTGAGCTGATGGCTTAGTTGGTCAAGCATGTACGTTAATGCGCTTTCATTGACTTCTTCACGACCCTTAAGGCGACATAATTGAGTATTAATGCGGTCGTACTCTTTCTGGAGTTCCAGTCTGACATCATGCCGCTCGAGTAATAATAACAGCTCAGCCAGTGTTTGTAATGTATAGAAACTGCCCCAGCTATCTTCTCGATGCAAACATTGCTTGGATTGGTGTAGTAAGTAATGGGCACGTAAAATAATGCGAATGCGCTCGGTTAATGGGTGGTCATAGAAGATAATGTCTTGTGTTGTACTCTCTGTCATTGTGCTTCCTTTTTTCTTTTCTGCTTATTTTCTTCCATGTTTTTTATTTGGTTTTTTCTTTTGTATAGCATATATAGTGTGTATATAGTGTGCATTTCAAAGTTAGCACAGAAACAGAATATTTAGTTTAGTTCTGGCTCAGCTTTAGGTAATAGGCGTGTAACTTTTCCACCTGTTGCTTTAAGTTATCTAAATTGCCGTTATTTTCGATGATATCATCAGCGTGATGGCGGCGATAACGGCGCGAGACTTGTTGATCGACAATGTTTTGCGCTTGTTGACGGCTTAAACCATCGCGTTTTTGTGTGCGTTCAAGTTGTAGCTCGAGTGAGGTGTCTATAATTAAGATGCGATTGACTGGGTACTTAATCTTGCTTTCAAAAAGCAAGGGAACGACTAAGAGGCAGTATGGTGATGTTGTGTGTTTTGCTGCATCAAACATCATATCGCGAATAATTGGATGAAGTAAGTTTTCGAGCCAGCGTTTTTGCTCGGGTGCATAAAAAATAATGTCACGCAGCTTTTGTCGATGGAGAGTGCCTTGCTCATTGATAATTTCATGGCCAAAATGCTGAATAATTTCTGTGAGTGCAGGTTGGCCTGGAGCGACGGCGAGTCGTGCCATCTCATCAGCATCATAAATGTCTATATTATGCTTTACAAAGCAGCCTGTGACTGTTGTTTTGCCTGAGCCAATGCCACCTGAAAGGCCGATATACATGAAGTTTACCTTAGAGTACTTTTATTAAATTATGACACAAGGCATAAATTAGGAGAAGTTTATAAAAACTTTATAATTTATAAAAAGATTAAATCGTTAAATAGAGGAGTGCAATAGCATAATACAGCTAGGCTTAAAAAAGGACCAAAGGCAATACACGTTATTTTTTTATGCTGGTAGAGTGATTGGATGAGGCTAAAACTTAGGCCCAATAGGCAGGCAATAAATAATATAGTTGGTAGTGAATTAAGACCAAACCAAGCACCAAGAGCAGAAAAAAGTTTGATATCCCCACCTCCAAGACCCTGTTTGTTACGTACTCGGGTAAATAATAAATTAATTAATTGAAGACTATAGTAGCCAATAACGGCCCCTAGCATTGCTTGATTGATTGAGCAGTGATGAAGGGCAGGGCATAAATTAAATAATAAGCCGAGCCAAAGTAGAGGCAGGGTGAGGGTGTTGGGTAAGTAACGATAATAAAAATCAATGAAAGACAGCGAGACAAGGAAGTAGCTTAAAATAATTAAAGAAAAGTAATGCCAGTTTAAGTATTGATTAATAAAAAAGAGAATTAGGCTATTGGTGCATAAATAAGTGCTAAATAATATACTTATTAGGCGAAAAAACGATTGTTTGCACATAGGGCAGGAAAAAAACTGAAAGTTAAACTGCTTTTGGCTGTGATGGCACAGTGGGCAATAAAAGTGCCAGTGGTCTTGCTCTGTCAGCAAGGGAGCTGGAAGTGTTTGTAAAGAAAATAGGCTCGCAAGGCTGAGTAGTATGGCCAGTAGTGTGATGATCATTATGATTATAAAATATGGCTAAGTTGAAAGATGGGTAGGTATAAGGCGATGATAATCAAGCCTACGAGTCCACCGATAATTATAATTGCTAGAGGTTCAAGTAGTTTTATTAATGTGTTGATCGTTTGAGTGAGCTCGCGTTCATAGAGGGCTGATAATTGCTTTAAAATGATGGCAAGTTGGTGTGAATGCTCACCTGCATGGATCATTTGTAAGGCGATGTTTGGGAAAGTCGAGTGATTTTTCAATGTTTGGTGAAGGCTGCTACCTTGCTCAAGTTCAGTGCACATGGTGGCCGTTTGTCTGATGAGTTGAGGGCTATTTGTTGCCTTGATCGCGATGGCTAGTGCGGTAGGTAGGTGATGATCGCTATTAAATAAAATATGCAATGTGCGGCAAAAAGTGTTGAGCCTGTTTTTTTGTTTGATGGCGCCAATGATGGGTAGCCTCAGTAAGAGAGGTTCTGTCAGGGTATGTAGTTTATTGCGATATTTTTTATAAATAAGCTGTACTATGTAGAGGCTGATTAGAAAAGTAATGATGTTCATGCTAGAGATGGATTTTAGCTTACTAGAAAATACTAATATGAGCTCTGTGAGTCTAGGTAACGGGGTGTTGAGTGCTGCATAAAACTGCTTAAATTGAGGGACGATAAATTGCAGCATGGCAAATGTAATAATACAGGAAAAAATGCTGACTATGACTGGATAGACTAGTGCATTATGTAGGCGTTTTTTTAAGATTATTTGTCGTTCTTTATTATTGGCAAGCGTTATTAAAGTGTCAATGAGTTGGCCTGAGGCTTCTCCTGCCTGAATCATTGCAATATAAGTAGCATCAAAATGCTGAGTGCTTTTTAAACTCTGACTTAGAGAAAGCCCTTGTTTGATATCTTGATTAATGGACAAAATAAATTGCTGTTGTAAGCAGAACGGACTAGCTTCAGCACTGATTGCAAGTGCTTCAGCTAATGGCAGTTGTGCGCTTAATAAGGTGGCAAGCTGCCGGGTCCATTGGCTAATAAAGTGTGAGTTAATGCGTGAGCGATAGCGCTGATAAAGGCTTGGGTAGTAGCGCTTGATTTTAATTGGGATTAAATCTTTGCTAAATAGATCGCACTCTAATGCCTGCTGACTGAGCGCTGAGCTGATACCTTGGTGGGTTTGTTGACTGTCAGTGACCGCTTGCCAGCGATAGAGCTTCACTTGGGTTTTTCTCATGGCTGTGCTCGATAATATAGCTAAAACCTTATAAATTGACATAATGTAGATGTTCTAAAAAAAGATCTTCGATACTACAGTGATACTTTCTTCGAATGGCTTTAGCTTCTGCCCATTTTCTCTCAATCGGGTTAAGGTCAGGGCTATAAGATGGTAAATACTCAAGTGTATGCCCTTGCTCTTCAATTGCTTCAATCATATCAGAGCGTTTGTGAAAACGCGCATTATCCATAACAATTACTGAATGTGCTGGCAATTTAGGCAATAAATCTTTAACTAGCCATGCATAAAACACATCAGAATTAATTGACCCAGTAAATAAAGAGGCTG
>LVCQ01000035.1 GCA_001644975.1 Piscirickettsiaceae bacterium NZ-RLO1 | reverse complement strand
AGAGCAGGGTATGTAGTGGCCGATTCAAGGCACGTAATGCCCTGTGACGAGGGCAGCCGAGGGTTTATAGTCGTCGCGTTTTGCTCGGCGATTTTGCATCATTGGATGTGTAAAATACCTACCGAGGTAGCGACGCTTACGTTATTTTCATAATGATTTAAAGCCTGGAAATGTTATTGTTAATGCTGAGGGAAAAGTGTCGCTTATTGATTTTGGTATGGCTTCTCGATTTAAAGTGTTAGGAGGTACCCCAGATTATTTTGCACCAGAAGCAAGAAAAGTTTTTTTAGAAGTGACAAACAGTGATGATGAGTCTTTATTGTACCCTGCATCAGAAAAAACAGAAAGCTACTCGGCTGGGGAGACACTTTTAAAAATTTTGCCAAGTCATTCAGCATTACGGCGCGTTGCTGAGCAAATGAAAGCAATCAATCCGGCTGAGCGATTGCCGTTGTCATTTATCTCAGCATTATTGTTAGCTGAGTTGCACAAGGGCTTTGATGATGCTTTGTCCCGGGAATTAAGAGCGTATAATTGCTTTACTCAGGATAGAGCAGAGGTGAAGGCATTTCTGGCGCTTTGTGAGGGGTCGACAGCGAAAAATAATTTATTGACTTTTGAAAACATTCACCGTATTCAATTAAATTCGGATTTGAAGGCAGTTTTAATTAGTAACTATGATTACTTAAATTCTAGTGGTTTTGATCCGAGTAGTACTAATGGTGTTAAGGTGCGGGAGTTTATACAGGATTTGATGCAGCGTGAAAGTCAACGCTTAGATGATACTCCGGCTCAAGCATCTTCAGCGTTATTTTTTGGTCAACAGCGTGATGCTAGCAATCAAATGGTTTATCAAAAGATGGATGCGAGTCCAAAATAGCTTGCCTTATGTTTGTACTATAAAGTCAGTGTATTGAGAGTGTTATTACTAGGATATAACACTTTCATTTGTAAATTTGCAAAAATACTCCCTCACTGCGACAATGACCAAGAATTTAAAGAGAGTACTTGGAAAACTAAGGTGTAGGGTGTTATGAATCCGGCTGAATTAGAGCGCTATGCTCGCCATTTTGTCTTGCCTGGTGTAGGCGTGGCAGGGCAAGAAAAACTAAAGCAAGCACGCGTGTTATGCATTGGCGCTGGGGGTGTCGGTTCACCTGTTTTGACCTACTTAGCGGCTGCGGGGGTGGGGCATCTTGCGGTGATGGATGCAGATTGTGTTGATTCATCAAATTTGCAACGACAAATTTTATTTACTGAAGATGATCTAGGTCAGTCAAAGGCTTTGGCTGCAAAGCAGCGCTTGCAAGCGCAGAACTCACTGATTCAGGTGCGTGGAATTGATGAAAATTTAACGCTAGAAAATGCGCTAGCGACCATACAGCCGTTTGATTTAGTGATCGATGGCTCGGATAACTTTACAACGCGATTTCTAGTCAACGATGCTTGTGTGCAGTTGAATAAGCCTTTTATCTCCGCGAGTGTGTTTCAGTTTTCAGCTCAGCTGGCTTTATTACAGCCAAAAGATCATAGCTGTTATCGTTGTTTATTTCCAGAAAAGCCAAAGCCAGATGAGTTGCCCAATTGTAATGAGGCAGGTGTATTTGGTGCAGTGACGGGAATGGTTGGAACCATGGCCTGTTCTTTAGCGTTGAACTATTTACTCGGAGAGGTCGTTGCACCCGCATTACACCAGATTGATGCGAAGAGGCTTAGTGTAAGGTCGGTGAAGCTTCAGCGCAATGAAGATTGCCTTGCCTGTCGGCAGAACGTTGCTTTTCCGCAATTGTTGCTAGAAGAAGAGCAAAAGCACCAGCAGGCCGCCTGTGAAACTGCTTGTCTGTTAGAGTCAGCACTTGCACTAGAGCCAGAGTGTAGTGTATATGAGTTGGGGAATAAGTTAAACCAGGGAGCTGTATTATTGGATGTGCGCGAACCATGGGAGAGGGCACTGCTTGAGATTCCAGGTCACACCGTGCATATGCCCTTAGGGCAGCTAGAGATGAGTAAGCTTGATGCAAATCAGCATTATATTGTTTATTGTAAAGTTGGGGCACGTAGCGCTTATGCGGTAAAGCTATTATCTCAGGCGGGCTTTGATGTTGAGAATTTAGCGGGTGGCATTATGGCATGGCAAAGCCAAATTGCGTGTGCTTAGAAAGCTGTATGGGAAGTAGGTGAATTTTTACTGGGCTTGAGTGTGGATCCAAGTATAGTAGAAGATAATTTGGCAGAGGGGTAAAGCAACCATGAGACAGGCTAGTGGTAGTTGGCTGTAAACAGGTAAAAAGGCGATTAGAAAGCTAATAAGAGCAACACCTGCGGTGATAATAAGGCCAAGCAGCGCACTGATGGTGCCGATGTTACGTGTCAATGCAAGAGCACCAGCCATACAGTTGGGGAAGATTAAGCCAGAAGCATATAGTGAGAGATAAAGTGGAATTAAGAGCCCCCAAGTCGAGGTCCCTAATATAAGTCCACAGGCAAGCGCACCAATTCCACTAATTAACATGAGTAAATTGCCGACGGCAATCAGTGCTTGGCTCGAGAAAAAATGTAATAAACGACCACTACTTAATGTGCCTAAGAGATAAGCTGCACCGATGCTAAGTGCAATGGTGCCGAACCCGGCTGCACTAAAGTGTAAGGTCTGTTGTAGTAAAAATGGACCGATGACATTAAAGCTGATGCTGATGGCAAAGCTTAATGTCATGCACAGCACATAACCCCAAAATATTTTTTGCTTTAAGATGCTAAGATAGTTTTGTTTTAATGTTGTGATATTAAGGTGTTGCTTATTTTGTTTATTGAGTGTCTCTGGTAATAAAGCAATCACTAGCAATAATGAGGTCGCTGCGATGATGAGAAGAAAATAAAAGTTAAATCGCCAGCCTAAGTGAGTTTGGATGAGTCCGCCAATAAATGGTGCAATAATAGGTGAGATGCCGTAAGCAAACGAGGATAAGGACGTGACTTTGGCTAAGCGTATACCATGAAAGTGATCCCCCACCATTGCATTACTGATCACCGCACCTGCGCCGATGCCAAGTCCTTGTAGTAAACGTCCAGCTAAGAGAGAGAGCTCACTTTGAGCTAAGGCGCAGACTAAACTGCCAATAAAAAAGATAACAAGGCCGCAGCAAAGAATTGGTTTGCGGCCGAGACTGTCTGAAATCGGCCCATAAAAAAACTGTGATAGTCCTGAGCTTAATAGGTAAATTGTGAGACTCCATTGTGTAACGCTGGTGCTGATGGCAAGTTCTTGACTGATATAAGGCAAAGAAGGGAGGTAAATATCAATAGTAACTTGACCAATTGGCACAATTAACAAGATGAAAAACAAAATAAGTGTTGTTGGATTATTTGGTTTGTTTGTCATTTTGTTACCTAATGCTATTTGCCACATTGAGTTATATATGCGCTGTGTTTTTTGAAAAAATCAGACCAGTCTATCAAAGAGTAAGTGACTTAGCTAGAGAGTGAATGAGATAAAAAAATAACAGATTAAAAGTGAATTGGTTTGCGAGTTTAAAGTAGGGTTAGCTACACTGTAATTAGTCACTCTATGGAAGTAAATGGTTCATTGAGGTTATTGTGAGGGATCGACCTATTCCGCTTTTTATTCCTAAAATTGTAGGGTTTGACAAGCTGGCGCCTTACTTAAAGCAAATCGATAAAAATCAATGGTATAGCAATCGTGGCCCGTTAGTTTGCGATTTTGAAGCACGCATTGCAGGACATTTTAATTATCCACAAGGTGGTGTTGCTACCTGTGCGAGTGGCACTTTGGGTCTTATTAGTACTTTGCTGGCATTAGAGTTACCCCGCGGCAGTAAATGTGTGATGCCGGCTTGGACGTTTATTGGTACGATGGCAGCCATTAATGCTGCAGGATTGGAGCCGGTGTTTGCGGATGTTGAGTTAGACTCTTGGGCGTTGGATATTAATGAGGTAAAAAAATGTGTTGAAGTGGATAAAGAAATTTCAGCAGTGATTGTTGTTTGTCCATTTGGAAAGATGATTGACATTACGCTTTGGGAAGATTTTTCTAAGCGTTATAATATTGCTGTGATTATTGATGGCGCTGCGTGTTTTGATAGTTTTAAGCAAGTGGGAAAAAAAACACAGTTGCCTTTTATTATTAGTTTGCATGCAACCAAAGTATTTGGTACTGGTGAAGGCGGTTTAATTTTCAGCGAAAATACCGACTTAATTAAAAAAGTAAAAAAAATTACTAATTTTGGCATTGATGAGCAGCGTCAGGTGCCGGTTGTTGGTATTAATGGAAAAATGAGTGAGTATCATGCAGCGGTAGGTCATGCGTTATTAGATGAATGGCATGATTATCGGCACTGTTGGAAAAAGTTAATACAGTCATATCAACGCTGCCTCGGTGCTATGAGTCAGTTTAGTGATGAGTATATTACTGCTAATTGTATATTAAAACTAGATAAAGAAGCGATAGAAAAGTTAAAGCGGCAATTAAAAGGGCACATGGAGTTTAGGTGCATTTGGCAATTATTGGATCGTAAGTGCAATAATGCATTACATTTGAGTCAAACTATCGTTTCTATTCCTTTTTATTTTAATATTAACCTATCAGCGGTTAATACAGTATTGAGCTATATCCATGAAGATTGTAAGTGATCTAGCCCAATTAGAAACCGCAGGTTGGTTGATCGTCAAAGATCTATTGAGTCAAGAGGATGTAGATTTATACCGGAAGCTTATAGATCAATGTGAAGTCGCTTATCAGCCTTGGCAAGCGTATCGACAGCCGGGGGTTTTTCATCATTTACCCTTAGTTGATTATAGGTTCCTGCGAGTGTTAGAGCATTTAGCAGATAGCAAAATATTAAATGACTATTTTGATCACAATAACTTTATTTTAAACTCATTCGGTGGTGCAGTGAATCATAAAACGATGGATAAAAATAGCTATCTTAAAGAAATTCATCGAGATGTTAATTATTATATTAAAAATTACCCATTGATGATGAATGTGTTAGTTATGTTAGACCCTTTTTCTAAGGTGAATGGTGCGATAGAAATATTACCCGGCTCTCATAAAGTAAGAGAAAAACCAAGTGTTGATGAGTTTAATACAAATAATATACAGGTTCTATCTAATGCTGGAGATGTATTGTTTTTTAACTCTTATGTTTGGCATCGCGCGGGAATAAGTCAAATTTTAGATAAAAGAAGGGCTCTGACATTAACTTACACACCGGCATATTTTAAACCACAAGCAGACTATAGTGAAATATATATAAACTTACCTAATGATATGAAAAATGAGTTTTATAAAGCAGTGCTTGGCAAATCAAGCAAGATTGTTAAAAACCTTGATGAATGGTATATAGACTATGACAAATAGCACTGAAATAAAAGATAATAAAGTAAAATATAAGCATAACTTTGATCATATTTTAAGGGAATATTTAGTCAGAGACTTAAGGCCTTACTTTTCTGGTGGAGATGCCATTGAATTGGGGTGCTATCATGGTGACTTTACTAAGAATATAGCTAAGTATTTTAATAATATTTATGCTGTTGATGCTTCGATAGCTGCGATTAATACATTAAAAAATAATGCCAGTGAAAATAATATAGATAATATAATTTATATAAATCAGTTTTTTGAAGATTTAGAATTGCCTGTAAAAGTAGACCATATTTTTATGGTGCACTCTTATGAGCATGTTAAAAATAGAAAAGAGTTACTGGAGAGTTTAAAAAATTATTTGAATGATTCAGGGCGGTTGTTTATTGTTGTGCCAAATGCATATGCGGCATCGAGACAAATTGCAGCTTGTATGGGGGTTATTGATTACAACCATGCAGTGACAGGGCCGGAGAAGACGCATGGGCATTACAGTACATTTAGTCTTGATATTTTAAATTTTGAGTTACGACAAGCTGGTTTTAACGTAATAAAAAATGGTGGTGTTATGTTTAAACCTTTAGCAAACTATCAGTTTGATCTTTGCTTGCAGCACCAAATTATTGATAAAGAGTTTATTGAAGGATGTTACTTATTAGGTAATATTTATCCTGAGCTTGCGGCGAGTATCTACTCGATATGTGAATTATGAGTAAAATTGCGATTATGCAGCCTTATTTATTCCCATATCTTGGTTATTTTCAATTAATTAATTTAGTTGATATCTTTGTCTTTTATGATGATGTTAAATATACTAAGTCACATTGGTATAATAGAAACTATATCAGTGAAAATGGTGAAAGATCATTATTTACCTTTCCAGTGTTAAGAAATTCAACCGCAGATTTAATAAAGGATATTTTTTATAGTGATAAATTATCTTTTTATAAAAACAAATTAAAAAAACGCTTAAAATTTAATTATAAAAACAATTTAAATATTATTTATGAATTAATAGATTATAATAAAAACAATTTAGCTAATTATAATATTAATGCAATTATTAATATATCTAGATCTTTAAACTTTACTACATTATTTTTTAGATCATCTGAATTGAGTTTAACTACGGTAGGCCGGTATGAAAGAATATTTGAAATATGCCGACATTTTAACTGTAATTATTATGTTAACTCTATTGGCGGTAAGAATCTTTATGATAAAAATAAATTTTATGATTATGGCTTAGAGATAGAGCTTCTTGATTGTAAAATAGATCAACCATTTTCAATAATTCATGAAATTATGATGTTTAATACAAGCGATTTAATTAAAAGAGTGTCCTGTGAATATGAGTTATTTAAATAATCATTCTATAGGGGGCTTTATCAACCATTGTTCTTTAGTAGCAAGACCTACTATTTATGACAGTGCATTGAGGCTTAATAGTGGCAGGAATTGCTTATTATTTTTAATTGAATTTTTAAAAATTGATAAAATTTATCTACCATATTATACCTGTGAAAAATTTAAGAATGAAGTTAATAAGCACTGTGATGTGATTTATTATCATGTGAACCATAATTTAGAACCTGAAATTGAAATACCTGAAGATGACTATTTTGTTTATGTTAATTACTTTGGAGTTAAAGATGGTTATATAGACAATTTAAATTATAAAAAAAACTTAATAATAGATTGTTGTCAAGCATTTTATAGTGATTTTAATTGTATTTCGTTTTATTCACCAAGAAAATTTTTCCCTGTTACTGATGGTGGTTATTTAAGCTTTAATTCTATAGAAATTAGACGTATATATGAAAAATTACCATTTGATGATCATTGCAGTTCATATGATTTTTTATATGAAAATACTGGTGATAATTTAGAGAGCTATTTTAAGTATAAAGATAATGAAAAAGAAGTAGTTGAGTTGAAGATTAAAAAAATGTCCATAGCAAGTCAATCTTTACTTGATTTGATAGATTTTGAGAAGGTTAGAAAAATTAGGTTAGAAAATTTTATGTATTTGCATAAGAAAATAGGTCACTTAAATGAACTAAACGTTGATATTAAATCGATAGGTGGCCCAATGATTTATCCATTGTTAACTAGTAAATGTTCACGGGAAGATATGATTAAAAATAAAGTATTTGTTGCTCATTATTGGGAGAATGTTGATTCTAGCTTTAATGTTGCTGAGCAATATTTAGCAGAAAATTTAGTGGCGTTGCCTATAGATCATCGTTATAGCACAGAGCATATGGAAAAAATTGTTAATTTAATAGGGATGTATTAATGACAGTACATGCAAAAAGAATTTATTTTAGGGCAATAGAGGAAACTGATATCGATTATTTATATCTATGGTCAAATGATGATGAAATTAACGAGATGCTGTGTGGTTGGCATTTTCCAGGCTCGAAAGGCTTTATTCGTGACTGGATTGCTAATCAAAATCAAGATCAAAACAATAGGCGTTTTATAATTTGTAACAGTGATGATAGTAAGCCGATTGGCACAATCAGTTTAGTTCATATTGATTGGAAGAATAGAAATGCTTACCTTGGCATTATGATTGGCAATAAAGAGTATCAAGGTAAAGGCTATGGAGAAGAGTCTATTAAACTAATTACAGATTATTCATTTCTAGAGTTAGATTTAGTTAGGTTAGATACTGATATTATTGAATATAACTATAAGTCCATAGGCTTATTTGAAAAGTTGGGTTGGATTAAAGAAGGCTGTAAAAATAATTTTTTCTATAGAAAGGGTAAGCGTTGGCATAGGCTATCTTATGGTATTGAAAAGTAATTAACCAGTTGTTGAAATAAGTCAATTTATCTATTTATTTTTATGAATAATTTTATAAAGGCACCTGAATATTATCAATCTATCTTTAGTTCTTTATGGATAGATGAGGATTTATATTTGGTTATTTCTGATGATGATATTCAAAGTATGTTATGTCAGGTTAATGAGTTAATTAAACTAAAAGAATATCACTTAGCATATGAAAATATAGAGTCTAACTTACTAATAATAATCAATAACAAATTAACTGATTTTGAAAAGTCAGTATATTATTATTACTATTCGATTTGTTTGTTTCTTGTCAATAGTTATGATAGGGCATATCAAGCAATACGAGAAGCAATTAAATTTCATAATGAAATTTCTTATTACTATCACAATGCAGCAATATTTTCTTTTAAAATAGAAAAATATGATGAAGTTGTCTTACTTTTAGAAAAATCAAGAAGTAGTGCCATACCTTTTTATTTATCATCTGCTTACCTTGCAGTTATTTACTCTTTTGAGAAGTTATGGTCTAAGAGTATGATCTGTGCTCAAGAAGCAAAGCAGCATCATATAGAGTCAAAAAAATTGGTGGAGCTTTGTTTAATAACTTCTTCATTTAGGTGTTGTAAGAAAATTCAAGGGGATCTTGATTTTAATTCATTTTATAATAATAAAATCGATATAGGGAGTTTATATGAAAAATTTCCTATTGTTAATTTTGATGATAATATGAGTGATTCTAATAATTCTGTGTGTATTTTCTTTGCTTGTGACGCGGTTTATTTTTTAAAATATTGTATTTATTCAATCTTTTCTATTAATGACCAAAAAGTTAGTACTAATGTTCATGTTCACTTATTTAATGTTGACTGCAAAGATGACAACAGAATTAATGGGTTAATTAATATTATAAAAAAATTAAATTATATAAGATGCAGTTATAGTTTTGAGAGAGTTAATTATAGTGATTATCAGGTCGATTGCCCTTTATATACAAGCGCTATGCGGTTTTGTCGGGCTTACCAGTATATGATGGCTTATAAAAGGCCGCTACTGATTGTTGATTGTGATAGTCTATTTAAAGCACCTCTTGATACCATCATGTGCTATATTCATACTTTTATTGCAGTACTCGGTGATGAGCATGCTCCAGAGTGGGAAAAGCTAGCTGCTGGCGTTGTTTATTTAGAGCATAATCCAGTCGCAGAGAATTATTTAAAGCATGTGTCTTACTTTATCATGAATAATATTTTGCTAGGCAAGGGAATATGGTTTTTAGACCAACTGGCATTAAAATTTGCTTATGAGGTTACTCTAGAAGATAAAGAAAATAACTATCAGTGTTTAGACTCAGCATTGTTTTGTGATCTTGCCTATACAGATAGTTCGTATATTTGGATGGTGACTACAAAAAAAGAAGAGCAAGTATTATTTAATCGTTTGCAAGGCAGTCTTAAGAAAAAATACTTTAATACGCTGGATATTTGATTGATTTAGCTTATAAAAGTAAATTGATATTGTTGTTTGTTGTTATTGACTGAAAATAGCAAAATTGCG
The DNA here is from genome assembly GCA_001644975.1 of Piscirickettsiaceae bacterium NZ-RLO1. Classification (GTDB taxonomy): domain Bacteria; phylum Pseudomonadota; class Gammaproteobacteria; order Piscirickettsiales; family Piscirickettsiaceae; genus Piscirickettsia. The sequence continues at coordinate 14,457 of LVCQ01000035.1, read as the reverse complement.
AGGTGGTTTTTCAAGAGAGTTGCTTTAATGGCAGCTATCTTAATTTGATAGATTGATGAGCAGTTGTGTAAGCTCTGCAGATGCTCGTTCAAATTGCCCTTCTAATTTATATAAATTGCTTTTAATTTCATGACTGAGCTCTTGCTTTAGGCTTTTATCTGTGGCAATAGCAATTGCTTTATCAGTATAGTCCTTTTTACTTTTTGCAATACAATGTTGTTTAAGCAGATTGCTTTCTAATAGTTGATAAATTTCCTCGATAATTTTAGTGATATGTGAGGTTTTAATGTCAGGAAAGCTCACAATAGGTAGGCATGAGTATATCGCTTCAGCAGCAGTGGTGCCTGCACTAAAGTAAAAAGAGTCGAGCATTACATCAGCCTTTCTAAGTACTGAACAGAGTTCATTTACCGATATGTTTGGCAATGTGACGACTTGTTTAAAAAGTTGATCTCCTAGAGTGTTTTTAAGGCGATGCTTTAGAGTAATTAACGTAGCATAAAAGGGTTTTGAGCCGATGATGATTTTGGCATTTTGGTCTCTTTGGCATATTTCTTTGATAATCTCATCCATTGCAAAGTGAATTTTAAAATGAGAGTGGTGGAGCATGTAAAGGTTGCCTTCAGGCAGGCCCTGGGGTTCCAAGTACTCGTTAATGCCTGTAGGTTTATATAATAAGATGTTTTTTATATAAATTAACTTTTCTGAGAAGTTATTATCTTGTTCTTGACTGTCGAGTAGACTGGATGGCTGGATAATATAATCCATTTCTTTTATACCGCTTGTGTGAGGCATGCCAAGGCCGGTAACTTGTACTTTTGCTAGCTTAAAATAGGGGAAGAAATAATTATAGTAAGTTGTACCGCACTCAAAGTAGTAAATTAAATTAAATTTATATGATTTAATTAATTCAATGATTTCTAGCATATAGGCATTGGTTGGTTTGAATGAGTTGAAGCTGATGATATTGGTTTCTTCTATATCTGTAGTTATATGTTGTTTCTCATGGTCGCTGCAAATGATAAAAAGACCATATTCTATATGATTCTTACTTTGTTTTTTTATGTTTTTTATGGTTTCTGAGAAGTATTGGTTAAATAAAATAATTCCACGGTCACAAAATAGGGCAATTTTTTCTTTTGGGGCTGTAGCCGCCGCTTCTTCTGCTTTTTTTATTGTATATATAGAAGAATAACTTTCTTTTAACTCTTTTATTTGACTATCTGCTAAGCCTAGATAGCTAAAAATAAAATCAGGCTTTTCAAAGGAAAAAATTAATCTTTTATTATCTTTAATTATTTTATCTAAATTTATTGTTTCTTTTTGTTGGATATTTATATTTTTATTGTTAATATTAAGTGACTTAGAAGGTAGCCATGGCCAGACTAAGGCTTTCTTATTATCTAGTTTTAAAAAAAATTCTAATGTTTCTTTTTTTATAAAGTAGCTGTAACGTAGGCTGTTGATTCCAGAATAATGGAGGATAAATTGAATATCTAATTTGTTTTTTTGTATGATATTTAGAGTTTTTTTAGCAGTGGCTATGTCACAACCGGCAGTCGTTGTAAAATAAACCAAGTGGCATACTGTAATAATATCAATAGCTTGTACTTTATCAATAATATTTAATAAAATAGATTTGGCTTTTTTATAGTCATTAAATTTTAACAGAATATTAATATATAGTAAGCTAATAATTAGTGAATTTCTTTGGTTTTGGTAGAGCATCTCATATGAGCTGAGCATGCTTTTAGAATAGTAATAGTCACAGTACAGTGGAACGATATTATCAAGCAGCCGGTTGCTATTTGGTTCACTTTGGCATGCTTTGATGAAATTATCTTGTGAGTTTTTATGGTCTTTATCTTTATATAGCGTATAAAGTGCAAAATGCTTATCAAAGCAGTCGGGTAACTGATTAAAGTACTGAATGCCTCGCTTTTCATAATTGTTTTTTATGTAGCTATCTAGCAAATGAGAGACTTTTCCCGTTGTGACTATTAAATTACATGATTTTTCTAAATAATCGAGCGCTTTGATTGCTTGGTTGGTATGTAGGTAAATTGCACCAACTTTTCCAAGTATATCCGGGTCATCTGGATTATCTTTAAGGTATTGTAGAAAGAGCGTGAGTGCTGTAGGGATATTGTTTTTTTCAAAGCATAAATTGGCACGGTCCAAGAGTGATTGTGTTTTTTTCTCTTGTATTGTTGGCATGAGAGCTCTTTTTAATTATTTCCATATCTTTAGACTATTAGCTATTAACGCGATTTTTGCCAATCATGCTGGAAACTTATCTAAATATATTAACTCTTGTACTGTAATTTTCAGTCGGTAGGATTAAAGTTATTGTTCTGGGCTCCGATAACCTAACAAAGGACTATGGATAGAGCCATAAGCGGCATGGAGGCCGGACAATGGGAATTTCTATTAATACCAACTTTACTGCAATTTTGGGCCAGAATCGGCTGGAATCAGTAAATACGGAAATTAATCGAGTGATGCAGCGCTTAACTACAGGCAAGCGTGTGAATACCGCGGCAGATGATGCGGCAGGTTATGCGATCATTACGCGTATGACAACTCGCTTAAAGGGGTATGACACGGCGGTAAGAAATGCCAGTGATGCTGTTTCTTTAGTGCAGATTGCAGGGGGTGCGGTTGGCCAGCAAGTTAATATGCTACAGCGTGTACGAACCTTGGCCCTACAGTCAGCCAATGATACTAATAATACCACTGATCGTGCCAACCTAAACTTGGAAGTTCAAGAAATTATTGAGGAGTTTGGCTTTGTCGCTGAGCGGACGAAGTTTAATGGTGTGCGCTTGCTCGATGGTTCACTTGCTAATCAAATGTTTCAAATTGGTGTTGAGGTTGATGATACCTTATCTTTGACGTTTGGTAATACCAAGACTGAAGTGATTGGTATGGCTGAATACGGTGGTGGTATTACAGGCAGCGCAATTGGGGCGGCACAAGGAGATAATATGGGTGCCTTAAGGGCTGGCGCCTTAGGCACGGCAGGTGCTGCTGCGGATTTAAATGCATTTGCAAATCAAATTGTGGCGCAGAGTATCACTATTGCAGGTCATGCTGGGCCTGCGAAGACTGTCGCTTACGCAGTGCCTGGAGTAGCAGGGCAAGCTTCATCGGCTAAAGATGTGGCTAAGGCATTGAATACAGAGAAGGCCAGTACAGGAGTTAGAGTTGAAGCACGGACACGTATGACATTGTCTAACTTGCAAAATTCAGGACAAATATCTTTTGTACTCTATGGTGATGATGCTTTATTAACAGCGAATCCATCGACAGGGGGTTTTGCTGTTAATGTGAATATTACAGACCAAAATGATTTAACGTCATTGGCTGCAGGGATTAATGACTTAAGTGGCTCAACTGGAATCACTGCATCTTTAAGTCCAGACCTTAATGAAATTATGTTAGAGCATGCAGACGGTGAGAATATTGCGATAGAAAACTTTCTAAACTCTGGGACAGGAACCATGGCGGTACAAGGCATGGATGGTGTTGCGGCAATCAATTTAACGTCTGGGGGAACAGATTCTATTGCAGCGGTTGGAGCTTTACAGTTTAAGTCTGATAAGCAGTTTGATATTGCTTCTACAGTTGCTGGTACAAATACGGTCGGTGGAATTTTTGTTGGCGCTGCTGGGGATACTAAATTTTCATTATTGAGTTCGGTCAAAGATATGAATATTTTAGACCGCTTTAATGCGCTGCTAACTGTTGAAATTGTTGATGCCGCATTAGATACATTAACAACGATTGGTGCCGAGTTAGGTGCGAAACAAAATCGCTTAGATGTAACTATTGCCAGTATTGAAAATCAAGAGTTGAACTTAACCTCGGCACGGGGACGCATAGAGGATGCTGATTTTGCAGCTGAATCTACAAATCTGTCGAAGTTCCAAGTTTTACTGCAAGCAGGAACGGCTATGCTCGCTCAGGCGAACCAGCTTCCAGCAACCGCTTTGCAGTTGCTACAGTAAGTAAAAGGGAAATTAAATAAATAATTAATATTTTGATAAATAAATAAATTTAAAAAATAGAAGGAGAGCTAAGGCAAAAAGATTGTTTGAAGACTAAAGTGTTTATCATCACTGGCCGATACAAAGCCTGACATAGTGTTAGAGTTCCTGTGCCAATGATGGCCCATTGCAACCATGGATGATTGGGGGTTCCCAATAATTCAGGTCGTAATGAGGTTAACAAAATGGCACTTTCAGTTGTAACCAACTTCACCTCCTTGCTTGCGCAAAACCGTATTAACGAGACAAATATGTCTTTACAGACGACTTTGCAGCGTTTAGCAACAGGTAAACGGATTAATAGCCCTGCCGATGATGCCGCAGGGTATGCAATTGCCGCACGCCAAACTAGAGATATCTTAAGTTTTGGCCAGGCCGCACGAAATGCGAATGATGGTATTTCTGTGGTTCAAACAGCATCGTCTGCAATTGATACAAATATCAGCTCGTTGCAGCGGATGCGGGTATTGGCCTTGCAATCATTGAACGATACGAATAGTTCTTCTGACCGTGTTAACTTGAACCTTGAGTTTAAGCAATTGTCGGCATCGATTACTGAAACGGCAAAAAGCACGAAGTTTAATGGTCAATCATTATTGGATGGTTCGTTTGCCGGCAAGCAATTCCAAGTCGGAATTACGACGACAGAAACGATTTCCATGTCTTTTGCTGACTCGCGTGCGACAGCCATTGGTGATTATAAAACCACCGCAGTGAATGCAGGGGGAGCTGTATTTGATTTTGAAATGGTATCTACAGCTTTAGGTACGGCGGCTTTAGGGGCTGCACAAGACGTTGATAATGGGATTGCCGCTGGTTCTGCGTTAACCATTGTTGGGCATTTAGGCACGAAAGCATTGGCTGATGCAGATTTTGGGGCGGCAGGAAGTTCATTTGGGCTTGCTACTGCAACAACAACCTCGGCAGGGATGTCGGCTGCGGTGATTGCAAAAGCGGTAAGTGATAGCTCCGGTGATCATGGAGTGACAGCAACAGCGAGAACTGAGGTTACTTTAAGTGGTTTAACAGCAGCGGGTGATGTGAGCTTTAGCTTAGGTTCAGGTACAGGTGCTGTCGCAGCTGACTATAACTTTGCTACAATTTCATCAACGATTTCTGATGTCAGTGACTTAAGCGCACTAGCTCAGGCGATTAATGATACTTCAGGGACTCACGGAGTGACTGCTGAGTTGAGTGGTACTGATAAAGGTTCGATGACGTTAGTCAGTGCAAATGGTCAAAACATTTCACTCGATACTTTTGACTCTAGTGCAGCTGGAACTATGACTTTAGCACCACAGGATGGTACAGCAACCACAGTGCTCCAAGATTCGGGTGGTAATGATAGCTTTATTGCCACAGGTATTGTCGAGTATCATTCTTCTAAAGCTTTTACCTTGCAATCTGCCGTGGCTGATATTGGTACCACAGCAGCTGATGCTTCAGGCTTTAAGTCGGTGGATGCCTCTAATATTAAAACCACTGCTGATGCAAAATCCGCTATCTTTGCGCTTGATGAAGCACTGAACCGCTTAACTGACTCGCAAGCGAATAATGGTGCGATTGAGAATCGGCTAAATGTTGTGATCTCAAATCTTGAGAACCAACAGTTAAATACGACAAACTCGCGTGGGCGAATTGAGGATGCGGACTTTGCTTCTGAGACAGCAAATCTGTCTAAATTACAAATCCTCTCACAAGTGGGTACAGCGATGTTGGCTCAGGCCAACCAGATTCCAGCCGCCGTACTATCACTTATCTAGTATAGAGTTAGTCGTAGAGAAATGATAAGTAAAATGTTTGTAAACTAATAAGGCTAAGGGGGCACTGCTCCCTTCACCTTATTGTAAGACTAAGGAGGTATGATCATGAAAATTGAACATACATCCATATCGACTCAAAGTACGCAACAGGCGGCAGCAACGCCGGCGAAAATAAAGGTTAATGAAGTTGAGCGTTTAGCACGTTTAAATCAAGAAATTAAAGAACAAGAACACGTGCTGAAGGAGCTTGAACAGGCAGAGCCGGTGACTGAGGTGCAATCGAGAGCGCGCATTGAGCAAGCCATTGCTGACATTAATCAATTTATTCAACCGATTCATGGGCAGAAAGTGAGCTTTGAATTGCGTGAAGATGTCGATGAAACTGTTGCTTTTGTGCAAGATAAGGAAACCGGTGAGGTGATTCGCCAGGTACCTTCTGAGGAAGTGTTGAAAATTCATGCTCAAATTAAAGCCTTGCGTGAGCAGGGTGATGAAAGTGCTTTGTCTTTACTTGCTAACTTTCGTGCCTAATAAGGTGGCCTAAATAAGTTGGTAAGTTGAAAGCTAGTAAAATGATTGAAGAGTGGCATGAAGTTTGCGTCATTTTTTGTGGTTTTTATAGAAATATATATAAATCATAATAGAGGAGTATTGATATGGGGCTTTCAGTATCCGGCGTAGGTTCTGGCCTTGATATCCAGAACTTGATTAGCCAGCTCGTTCAAGCAGAAGCGGCTCCTCGTGAATTTTTATTAGCAAAGCGTAAAAATGCAGTTGATATAGAAATTTCAGCATTAGGCGAGCTGAAAAATACCGCATCAGGCTTTGCCTCGGCAGCGGCAGCGCTGAAAGACTCGACAAATTTTGTAAGCTATAAAGCAACGTCGGCAGATAAAACAATTTTTACTGCGACTGCAGCAGAGGGGGCGGTGGCTGCAAGCTATGAGGTTGAAGTGAGTGCATTGGCCACGGCAGTAAGTAAAAAATCAAGTAATGCCTTTAGTCCAACGCTTAACCTGCAAGATTCAGGGACTGCGACTTTAACTGTTGAGCTGGAGAGCTCAAGTTTTGATATTTCTATCGATGCTGCTAATAGTACGTTAAGTGATATTCGTGATGCAATTAATAATGCGGATGATAATGTTGGCGTGACAGCCACGGTGATCAACGGTGTTTCAGGTTCAGATTTAGTCTTAACTGCAAATGCTACAGGCAATAAAACACTGACGATTAGCGAGTCAGGGGGAACGGCAAACTTAACTGCCTTTGTCAATAATATAGAGGCAGACGCAGCGACACCCGGGGCTGATGCTTCAATTCAAGTTGATGGAATTACTGCAACAAGTTCAACCAATACCTTTGCGAATGTAATCGACAATGTTTCGATTACAGCGGTAAAAGCCAATGTTGGTGAAACTAAGAAACTGACTATCTCTACAAGCAATAGTGGTATTAATACAGTGATTAATGACTTTGTTAAGCAATATAATACCTTGAATGCAAAAATTAAAGACTTAACTTTTTATAATGCAGAAACACGAGAATCTGGAGCCTTGTTTGGTGATAGTATTGTGCGCAGTTTAACTGGGGGCTTGATGCGCAATATGTTTAATGATGTTTCAGTCAATACAAAAATTACTAATATTACTCAGCTTGGCATTAGCATGGATAGCAGCGGGGATTTAAGTTTTGATTCGTCTAAATTAGAGAGTGAATTAGCCAATCATGCAGATGAAGTCATTAGTTTTTTAACGGATAAAGAGAGTGGCTTTGGTCAGCGAATTGACACGGTGATTAACTCATATACCAGTGCAACCGGGACCTTTCAGTCGCAACTGGATGGCTTGGATGATAGCTTGAAAAGAATTGATACTGAAACGGCTCAGCTGACTGCTTACATTGTAGGTTATCAAGAACGTGTAACTAAGGAGTTTACTGCATTAGATACCTTGCTAGGTCAATTGTCCAGTACCAGTGCATCCTTGGAGAGTAGTTTGAAGAATTTACCTGGTTTTGTGAAGCAATCGTCTTCTAATAGTTAACTAGTGATTGTGGAGATTGATAACAATGAATAGAGGAATTCAAGAGTATAAAAGTACGGTTGCCAGATCAGAAGTTGATGCAAACCCTTATCGTATTGTTCAGTTACTGATGGAAGGCGTATTGTCTAGAGTGTTAGAGGCAAAAAGTGCGATAGAGAATAATGAAGTAGAAAAAAAGTGTGACTTGATTCAAGCAACATTGAAAATTGTCAATGCACTGAGAATGAGTTTAGATATGGAGCAAGGTGCTGGGCTAAGTAAAAGCTTAGATAGCCTCTATCAACATATGTCGATCCAGTTAACACGTGCGAATATGAATAATGACCTTGAATGTTTAGATAATGTATTTAAATCTATGTCTGAAATTAAAAGTGGTTGGGATGCGATTGAAGATGATGCATTAAAATTTTTAAAAGAGCAGCATAGTGCGAATATCTTAGAATCAAAAGAGGGTAATTTATAAACTAATGTCTATCAGGGAAGATTTAGCAGAATTGAAAATAATTATGGAAAATATGCTTTTAAAAGCAGAAGAGGGGGAGTGGGAGTCACTTATTGATATGGATATGCAAAGATCAAAATGTATTAGTAAAGTTGTAGATTATTCTGATTCTCATCCTGATCCAAGTTTAGCTGGAGGCTTAGAAGAAAATTTAATGGAAGAAATTGAGCTGCTTATGGAGCTGGATAAGCAGATAATGAAAATATGCTTGAACAGGAAGGAAGATATCACTAAAAATTTATGTGATGCTAATAAAGCAATGAAAGGCATGAATGAATATTTAAAAAATTCTTGAAGAGAAATTAAGCAATGGATTCTTTTTTAAAAAAATCAAAAAACAAAAAAATAAAAAAAGCATATTCAGAGTATGCTGATGGAAATCTAGATCAGGCACTGAAATTAATTGAAGATGAGATTAAACAGAAGGGTGGCAATGTTATTGATGATGCCTGGGTTTTGTTAGGGAAAATATCATTTGATAGTCAAGACTATAATTCTGCTTCTGTGTTCTTTGATAAAGCGATTTCTATTAATAAAAAGTCAACGACTTTTTATGACTTGGCTGTTTGTCTTTATTATGACAATAAATATTTAGACTGTATTAAAAGTATTCTTTTTGCGATTTTATATGAAGATAAGTCAAGTCAGTTAGTAGAGTATAAAAAAACAGCGATTAAGATGATTAGCGAAATTAATCAAAGGAAAAATAGTCAGACCTCTAGGGTTGCACTGTATAATTTAGTTAATGTGTTTATTAAACAGTCAAATTATGAAAATAATGATATATATGCATTGTATTTATATATTATTTCTATAATGGAAACCAGTGATATTTTAGAAGTCGATAATATTATTAATGATATTGAATGCATTTTAGAGCAAGATCGAGGGGGGCTTGATCAGATTAAGCATGTGATACACCTATTGATCGTTGAAAGTCAAGGACTTATTGAACTGCAACAGAAAAAAACTGAAGAAATCATTTTAGACGATATTGTCATTACTTTAAATACAAAAATAATATATTACTATCTTGAAAAGTTTCAAATGAACAGCAGTTTTTTAGAACTGTTTTTAATACAGGCAAGAAAAGTAGTACTTGATTTTATTCTGCAAGGAGGTGAGTGTTCTGATAAACTGCTTTTTGTCATCTCTGTTATATCAAAGCAAGCATGGCAATGTGAATATATATTCTTTTATGATGACGTAGATATCAAGAATTTAAATAAAATAAAAGAGATAAATCATAGTTATTATAATTTAGCCTGTTTTATGTTTTTTGAAAGATCACAAGAGCATATTGATAAAGTCTGTCTTGACTTTGATAAAAATATTCATATAAAAAGCATGGTTGAAATCATTAATATTAGCCAAAAAATTAAGTTAATTGATATTGATAGCCGCTTGCAGGTGAGTAATGATAGCGCGTTAGTCAAAAAAATGTATGAGGAAAACCCATACCCACGTTGGACCTATAATAATTATTTAACGAGTAAAATACCATTAAGTGACATATTAAATAACTTTTGTCATAACGAGAAGGTTCAGTTTTTCAATAATGAGAAGAAGCCAAAGGTGTTAATCGCCGGTTGTGGGACAGGTAAGCAAGTTGTTGGATTTTGCAAAAATACGTTATATAAAGAAATGATTGCAATAGATATCAGTGTTCATTCTTTGCAGTATGCTAAATATATGGCGAATCAGTCGAAGTTAAAAGATATTCATTTTTATCAACAAGATTTGCTCAATCTTGATCAGGATTGTTTTGGTACATTTGATTATATCGAGTGTGTTGGCGTGCTTCATCATCTTAAAGAGCCTTTAAGAGGGTGGGCTAATTTAGTTGATATTTTAGAGCCAGGTGGTGTGATTAAAATAGGCCTATATAGTTCTATAGCTAGAAGTGCTATTAATCGATTTAGGCAAGAGTATCAAGATGAAACTGATAATTATGATATTAAAAAATTGTATGAAATAAGATTGAGCATGTTAAATCATAAAAATTCTTTTTATAAAAAATTTTTAAAATGGTCTGACTTTTATAGTGCTAGTGCGTTTCGGGATTTGGTCGCTCATATTCAAGAAGAGCAGTTTACCTTGCTAAAGATTAAAGAAATGCTAATGAAATTAAATCTTGAGTTTATAGGTTTTCATATTTCAAAAGATTTGCGCAGTAAATTTTTAACTGAATTTGATAATGATGAGTCAAAGTTGTTTGACCTAGATTGCTGGAGTGAATTTGAAGCTAATAATGAAGACTCATTTTATGGCATGTATCAGTTTTGGTGCAAAAAGAAATAAATGATTGTATCTATTTGGAATGCTTATGAGAAACAATGAGAAGGTATTTACTGAAGTTTATGAAAATAATGATTTATCTTGGGGAAATAATGAGTCGTCATCGGGGCCTGGTTCAACTTTAGCAGCAACCGCTCATATTAGAAAGGGGTTAGAGTTTATTTGCAAAAATCTTGCTATAGAAAGCTTTTGTGATGTTCCCTGTGGTGATTTTAACTTTATGAAAGAAGTTGATTTTGGTAAAACTCAGTATATAGGAGGAGATATCGTCCAGTCCCTTATCAAGAAAAATCAACAGCAATATGGGGCAGCAAATAGAGTGTTTATGCACCTGGATATGATTAATGGCCCTTGCCCAACTGCGGATTTAATTTTTTGTAAAGAGTTGTTTTTGCATATTTCTAATGACAATGTAAAGCAGGTGATTGCGAATATAAAAAAAAGTGGTGCTAAGTACTTTATGGCAAATAGCTATTTTACACCGGTTATTCCTGTACTTGGAGGTAATCAGGTGAATATTGACGTACCAGGAACCAATGAAGATGTGCCCGTGGGTTATGAGCAAGGTTATCTTATGGGAAGAATTGTCAACTTATTTTTGCCACCATTTAACCTTCCTGATCCTATCTTGCTATTCGGATCAGTACAGCAATATTTAGTGATGGCGCTTTGGCATGTTGAGGATCTGCCAGACTTTAGTGAGTCCTAGCCTTTTAGTCTCAGCTTATTCGTTAGTTTTTTCGCTGATTGAGTAAATAATATCTTCTATGCTCTGGTCTTTATTTTTTATTTTATCTTGATTGATTTTATGCAGATTTAATCTTATTTCATTTTTTATTTTTATATTAAGATCTTTGTTTGTTGCAATTTGAATTGCTTTATTAATATAGTCGTTATGGCTGTTAGCAATGCAATAATCTTTAATAAGCTTAGAGTCTAATTTGATATATATTTCTTGAACTACTCGGCTGATATGGGTTTTTGATAAAAAAGGATAGGTAATAATAGGTAGATTACTGTATATACATTCTAATGCAGTTGTCCCCATGCCAAAATAAAAAGTATCAAGAGCAACATCAGCTTTTTTTGTAATAGCGAGTAATTGTTCCATGCTTTGACCTTTCATAATATAAATATGCTGCTTGTATAGTTGATGGCCTAGACTATGAAGTAAGCGTTGTTGTATAGATTGGACAGTCGCATAAGTTGGCATATAACCTATGATAATACGGGAGGCTGGGTCTAGTAGTATGATGCTTTTAATCACCTCATCCATATCAGGATGGATTTTAAAATGATAATGGTGAAACATGTAGATATTCCCACAGGGCAAGCCAATGGGCTCGAGGGTGAGCTTTAAGTCTGGTTTTTGTAAGATGATATTTTTTGAAAAAATAATTTTTTCTGAATATAAGTGATTGACTTGAGCTTCTTGTAAAAGAGAGCTTTGCTGCAGCATATAGTCAATTGAAGGTTGGCCTGTTGATAAAGGAATGCCAAGGCCGGTTGCTTGAGTATGTGATAGCCTTAAATACGGTAATATATAGTTTAATGGTGACGTGCCTATTTCAAAATAGAAAATTAGGTCAGGCTTTAGCTTTTTAATGTCAGTAATAATGTGTCTTTCATTAATATATAATGGTTGGCAGTGATTATTGTTAATACTGGCTTTAAATAAGCCTTTAAATGCTGGGTTGATGGCAATATATAGGTTTTTATCATAACTCCAGGTGTTTAATAGACTTTTAAAGTGCTTTAAGAATAGTGGTAAGGCGCGATCGCAGAAGATGATTATGTTTTTAGAGTGTATATGAGGTGGGCGTTCTCTTTCTTGTTGATAGAGTGTTGAAAATGCTTCTCTAAAGTTTTTTAGCTTTACTTCATCTAAATTATAATACTCCATAAAAAATGATGGTCTGGGCAAGCAGGCGATTCTTTGTTCTTGTATTGCCTTTTCAAGATTAATTTTATACTTGTTTTGATGAATTGCATTTAAAGTTTCTGACATCTTTTTTTCTATATTAATGTTATGGTCAAGTATTTGAGGATAAATATTATTAATAATAATGTTTTTATACGGTTGGTTCTTGTCTAGTTTTAGTAACACTGATTTTATATGTTGGTCTTGACAAAAAAAAGTTGAAGGTGAGTTAATAATGTTTGAGTGGGTAATCACATGGTTGCTATAGCCTTGTTTTTTTGTCTCTTTAAGCAATCGAGTAATATCATCTATCCTGACTCCAGAAAGTAGTGCATTGGTTAAGGTGTGTGACGCGGTTGCTAAATCGTTTGCTGCACCAAGCCGGATTGCCTGAGCGGCAGACTCGCGTGCGGGATTATATGTATTAAGATTCATGAGCACACCACTGCGTAATGAATAGAGTTTTGCTGAATGGGGTGTTCTTTCGAGTAACTTATTATAAAAGCTTAGGAGTTCAAGGTGTTGTTTGTTTTTTGAATAGGTTTCAGCAATGAGTGTAAGCAAAGTATCATCATGAATATTGAAGAAAAACGCCTTTTCTAAATGATAAATATAGTGTTGAGTTTCTTGATTTTGTTTTTTAAAAAGCTTTGCTAGTATAAGATGCTTATCAAAACTGGCCTTTAAGCTTTGATAAAATGTGATTCCTGAACTTATTTGATCAAATGTGATATAACAGTGCAATAGAGCCTGGTGCAGTGTTTTACTGCTTTTTTTAGCTAAAGCTTGTTGTAAGAAGGTAATGAGCTGATTGTAGTGACTCAGCTGGGTTTGCTGGTCATGATGGCTTGCTGAAAATGTATGCATTTTATTGATAATATTGGTAATTTTTTCTAAATTTAGCCCCTGTTGGTGGTGGTTCACCAGTTCTACAACTTTTTGGTGGTATTTCGAGAGTTGCTGGCTGTTATCAATAGCTGACATTATTGGCTTACTCTGGTTTTGGTAAAATTTGGACTCTTGTAAGTCCTATAGTGCAAGGGTGACTTATAATCAAACTTTTGATTTATCAAGAAGCTAACGTGGATCTACTCACTAATAAATTTGTTAATTAAGAATGTTGTTTTATCCGTTGGTTAAATTGTGCTAAAGTTTGCTGAAATCTGCCGACTCAGAGCAACTTGCTATGACTTTAGCGGTCAAATGGTTTGGTGTTTGCAATGGGGCTGGGGTATGGAAAGTTCATTGATTAATATGAAAATTGATACCTTTAATATGAAGTTTCCAGACGCTCGAGCAGTATTGTCTAGCAACGCAAAGAGTGCTTTGGCGATGACGTTTAAAGACACTGGTTCTACTGATCATTTAAAACATGCTGCAGTTAGCTCACGTTCACATGTTGATACGAAGGTATTGCTGCGTATGTTTGCTATACAAAGTGCAAATGGCGCTCTTTCTATAAGTGAAATTGCTGCAGGCGCATTATCTGAACAGATTAATTTAGTGCAAGCGCTTAAAGCAAGTGCAGAAGAAGCGAGTGCTATTACTAAAACAGCAGATGAGCGGGTGATATTAAATCGAAGTGTTAGGGATAATCTAGCGCGTTATGAGAATATTGCTAATCAAACAGTATTTAATCAAGCGAAGTTATTGGATGGCAGCTTTGCTGGCTATTTTTTATTTGATGATAACTTAAGCACGGAAACATTGAACATTTTAATTGGTGATACTCAGGCAAAGCAATTAGGTCGTTATGTGTTAGATACAACGGGGAGCAGTTTGACTAATCAAATCTTAAATCCTTCCAGTTCGATTACTGTCTCTAACGGCATAGCCGCGCAGAAATTAATGATTAGCAGTGATCAGCCGCTGCGAGCCAAGG